>NZ_CP024973.1:0-89490 GCF_019330265.1 Amycolatopsis sp. TNS106
GTGCGGATTGCAGCCGAGTGGGCCGAGAAGATCGACAGCGGCGAACTCCGTCACGGCGACCCACTGCCGACACGGGAGGAGCTCGCCGAGACGTACGGCGTCTCCAAAACCGTCATCAGGGACGCACTGGGACTCCTGCATCAGGATGGGTACCTGCAGTCGAACACCCGGCGCGGGACATCCGTGTTCCGGCTCGCCCGCTACGAGCTCCCCATGTACGTCCTCGAGGCGGATGATCGCGGGCGCGACGCCTTCACCGACGCCGTCGAAGCTCAGGGCGGACGGCCCTACCAGCACATCCGAGTGGAAACCATCGTCCCGTCAGGCTCGATCAAGTCCGCGCTCGAGTTGGCTGACAACGACCTGGTGCTCGCGCGACGCCGGATGCGCACTATCGACGGCGTCCCCTACTGCATCACGGACTCGTACTTCCCCTTTGATTTGGTCAAGGGCACCGAGATCGCCGATCCCACAGACATCCAACGCGGTGGCCGCCATGTCCTTCGCGAGCATGGTCACGAGATGGTCCGCCACCGCGACAGCATCCGATCACGCCGGCCGCACGCACGAGAGATTTCCGAGCTTGAGATCTCCAGCGGACTTCCCGTGATCCGGCACGACCGCACTAGCTACACCGCATCCGGCCAGCCAGTTCGCCTGATGGCGAGCGCCTTCCCCTCCGACCGCTGGGAGCTGACCTACGAGGTGGAGAAATGATCTCAGCTCGCTACCTCATGCACCGCGCGACGATCTCGGATCTGTCGGCCGTCATGTCTCTGCTCGACGCACGAACGGCCTGGCTGCGTACCCGGGAAACGAACCAGTGGACCACCCGGGACTTCGAGCCCGTCATGCGCGACGCCATCGACCGCGGCGAGACCTGGCTGCTGACGGAGGCGGGGCACCCAGTTGCGACCCTGACGCTGACCACTGTCGCGGATAGCGACTTCTGGACAATCGAAGAGCGACGTGCCCCCGCGTTCTACCTGTCCAAGCTCGCCACGCGCCTTGATCGCAAAGGCGAAGGGCTAGGCGCCCTCTTGATCGACTGGGCTGCCGACTACGCGGGCAACCGAGGTGTGCTGTGGTTGAGGTGGGACGTCTGGCGCACCAACGTGGAGCTGCAGAACTACTACCTCAACCTTGGCGCGACGCTCACCCGCACCGTGGACGTACCTGGGCGACACTCTGGTGCCCTGTTCGAACTGTCCAAGGCGGCTCGTCCCGGCCTCGATATCTCCACGGCGACCGATTTCGCGCCGGTGCTCACGCTGCCCAGCACGGAGAGGAGGTCTGCGGCCGAGATACTGCCCGTCGACCTGTATGGGTACGCGGGAGTCGACTCAGCAGGGAACCAGCTCGGCCACGAGTACTGCCGGATCGTCGACGGCTGGAAGACCAACCCGCTCCACACCGCCGACCTCCACGACCCGACCGTCGCGCCGGTAAGCGTCAGCCAGCGCCACAGGCCGCTACTGCATGACGCCGGCGACGGATGGCATCTCCAAGGGGCCTTCAGCAAACCAGTCGGCGACTGGCCAGCCCAGCTCGACCCAGCCACGCTGCGACGAGGCCAGGTCTACCGACTCCAGCTATCAACCGATCAGACCGCCGTTCAGCTCTTCGGCGACATCGACAGGTAGATAGCGCGTCTTCATTGCATGGGGTGGGACTAGGAGACATCTGGTCCCACCCCATTTTCATGCTCACTCTGGAGTTCTCAATCAACATCTAGTCAATGTGAGATTGACTAAGTCTGTGCGTGAAAAACGCCTGGTTAGGCGCCCTGCAGAAAGTCGCTTCTGATGCGTTCGAGCTGGGCGCGGGCGTCGTCGCCCCAGGTGATCAGGTCTTGGATCTCGGTCCAGTAGTCCTCGTAGTCGCGCAGATTTTGGGCGTCGGTGATGAGGGCGGTGGCGTTGATGGTGCCGACGAGGACGGCGCGGGAGTCGTAGATGGCGAAGGGATGGAGGGCGGGCACGGTCGCCGGGGTCGTGGAGGGGATGATCCCGAGCCTGACGTGCCCGGCCTGGCTGATGTCGATGAGGTGGGCGAGCTGTCCGGCCATGACGGCGGGGCTGCCCATGCACCAGCGGAGAGCGCCTTCGGCCATGACGATGTCGATGGTCCGGCCGCTGGTGAGGATGTCCTGGCGGAGCAAGCGGGCCTGGACGGTCCGCTCGAGGTCTTCCTCCGGGAGGGAGTCGCCGAAGAGCGCGCGGATGTAGTCGGGTGTCTGGACGAGGCCGACGACGATCGACGGGGAGAATTCGCGGATCCGTTCGGCGGTTCGCTCGATCTTGCCGATGCGTTCCTGCATCCACCAGCCGCCGCGCTGCAGGGTCATCCGCGCGCTGTGGCTGGCTTCTTTGAGGTCTTGGGCCATCTGCATGAGCTCCTTGCGGACTGTGGCCGGCGCCTTGTAGACGCGGCACAGGGCGGCGACGTCCTCGGGGCTCGGCGCGAAGGCGCCGCGTTCCGCTCGGGAGACCTTGCTCTGGGACAGCCCGGCCCTCTTGGCGGCTTCGTTCCCGCTGATGCCGAAGTCCTCGCGCAGGGTGCGCAGCGCGGTCGACAGCGGCGGGGTCGGCGTGGTCACGGTGTATCTCCTGGATCAAGCGAGGTCAGGCGGCGTGGTGGCTGTCGCGCCAGGCGTCAGGGTGGCCGCGCCAGTAGTCGCCGAATGGCTGCGCGGCAGACCACGCGGCCTGAGCGCAGGCCTGGTAGCGGGCGAGCTCGTTGACGTCGTCGACGGGCTCAGCGCCAGTGAAACGGCCGCGGTCGTCGTAGTGCATGAGGACCAGGTGCTCGTCGTCGATCAGCCAGAAGTCGTGGTTGATCAGCTCGCTCGGGGCGTCGCGCTCGGCGAGGTCGAGGATCCCGATCCGCTCGCCGGCCTCTTCGTTGTGGACGTAGCCCCACTCGAAGTCGAACCGGAGGTAGTCGGTGAGCGGGGAGCGCACGACGTGGACGCGGTAGGTGTATTTGCCCTGGGCGACCTCGCTCCGGAGCACATCCAGCCAGGCGTTCTTGCGGGCCATGTCCGGGCCTGGCTGACCGGCGAGGTAGCGCTGGAAGTCGTCACCGTCGCTGCCCACGTCGAGGAAGTCGTGGGTTTCCAGGCGGAACAGCCGCCGGGTGAACCGGGCGTCGATGTAGTCGCCGAGCTGCTCCTCATCCAGCATGAACAGGGATCCTTCCAGGCGCGGCCGCAACCTCGACGGCGTCCTCGCCCTCGGGCAGTTGCAGCTCGGCGAGCGCTTCCGCGTCGACCACCCGAGGGCCGACGACTAACAGGGTGCCGCGGCCGGTCGGGTACATCCGGGTGCCGGCGGCGACCAGGCCGTCCGGCAGGAGCCCGACGGGGATCTCCACCACGGCGTCGGAGGCGGACAGGGCGGGACCGGGCACGCTGTCGCGCGCCGCGATGTAGCCCTGGACCACCACGGTGCCCCGGTCGCTTGTGTTGATGTTCGGGCAGGTCCGACCGTTGTTGCAGGCCGCCGCCACCAAAGTGATCTTCATCGTGCCCATGACCCTCTCGTCGAACGGACGAACACGACTGAGTGTGTGACCGGGACGCACGTTTAGTCAATACGCGATTGACTAAAGGGTGATTTCGCACCGTTCTTGCCAGCGACCCATTGCGTTCCTGCTAGATCTCGCCTTTTGCGAGCCCTAGCAGAGACTGGCGCACGCACCGCCGACGATCTCGTGGTCGAAGATCCAGAAGTCAAGCTGTTCGGGGTAGCCGAGGGTGACGAGTTCGTCGATCTGGAGCTGGCGGCGGTGGAGGGCGTCGAGTTTCTGGGCGAGGGCGTGGTTGAAGGCCCAGCGGGCTGCGCCGGCGTGCTGGGCGAGGGTGTCGAGCTGGGTGGTGGTGGGGTCGAGCGCGAACCGGTACGCGCGGAGCCGCCGGGGCGGTTCCGTCGCGTTTCCGGGTTCGCTGCTCATGACGGGGGAAGCTACAGCCGGCTACCGACAATTCCGCTCCGGCTGGCCCCAGAGCCTGACGATCTTCTCGACAAGTTCTCGTAGATCGCGCTTCTGCTCTGCCTGTGTCAGCCGCGGCCCGGCTGACACGGGGTTTTTCGTCGGATCGGGGTGTGGCACCGGGCGCGGGTCTCCGGGCCGCTCGGCTGCCTGGTGTTCGTCGCGGGCGCTCACCATTCTCGCCTGTCGCGCTGGTGGGGCACGTGGAGGTCGGTGACATGGAGGAACTGGAGGTAGCAGGTGGTGCAGGGCACGCCGCGGGCGTGCTCGGCGGGTTCGGCTTGGCTGAGGTCAAGTTGAGTGCCGCAGAGGGTGGTGACGGCTGTGTTGTCGCCGTCGACGGCCGCGCTGGGCACGAAGTGCGTTTCACGGTCGGTTTCTCCGCAGATACGTCCGTTGGGGGTGGTCGCACCGCGGCGCAGGCGCAGCGGGACCACGCGGGGGCGGATCCGGGACTGGCGGGCGTGAAGATTGGGACGGCCGGTGCAACGGGGGTTCATGGGAGTAAAGGGTCCTCACTCGACTGGGGCATTGGTGTTTGCGGTAGAGGAATATTCAGGTTTCGGGTGTAATAATTCGTGCGCACTGGAGATTTAGTGGTGCACAGGATGCGGGACCGACCCGAATACGGGCCGGCCCCGCGCGGTCGGTTCTCTGACGGGAGCCGGTAGTCAGCTGATCAGGATGATGGCCTGATCAGCGGCGGTGGTCAGCAGGACGAGCAGAGGTACGGCGATCATCATGATCACCGCGCATCCGCCCCTGCTGGCCAGCCCGCCGTCCTTGTCTTTGCGGTGTTTTCCGCCCATCTGGGCGCTCCTTTCTGTTCACGGGCTGGGCCCGTGGGCCCGCGTGTCGGGCGCGAGTCGGTCCACGCCGGCCACGTGGAGGGCCGCTGACGCTGCCGCCGCGCGGGGCGTCCGTCGGCGCGGGGTGGAGACACGTGGCTTGTCCGTGTTCATCACGAAAAACTCCTTGGAAATCGATATCTGCCGATGTCTTGCCGTCGATCTCGGCCCAACGAGAACGAATGTATCCATCCGGACATGCCGGACGGAAACGGGAACTGAGCTCGGACGACAGGCAGTCAGTCCCTGTCGGTAAACGGTTTTGAGTATTTCTGCCCGACATATCACACGGCAACGTTCCGACTGGTCAGGGCAATAAAACGATCCCACCGGAATCGCGATGGAACTAATGGCACTAATAATTACTGAACCCGGCAGTAATGAGAGGCACTGAACGGGGACTGAACAATTCACTTTCTCGTTCAGTGCCGTACTCACGTGTGGAGGAGCGAAGCCGACAAGCCGATCGCCGTCCCGACCGTGGTCATCGTCGAACCGCCCCTCGCGGCCGTCACCGCCGAGGGGTGAGCGAGCTGGCGCGGACAGCACAGCGCCCGGGCGGCGACGGAGTCGCTGCCCGGGCGCAGGTGGAGTGCCCGAAGGGGTCAGGCCGAAGGAGGCACCGGAGCCAGACGCCGGTCGTGATGATCGACGAAGACGGGCATCGGACGCAGCCGCGACCGAGGCAACGGCGGCAACGGCGACCGGGTACGCCCGATCATCATCTCCAGCCGCTGCCGGACCTGATGCCTGGTCAGGGACGGGTCCTGCTCGACGATCGACTTTTCGGCGGCCTGGGTCAGTTTCGCGACCTGGGTCCGCAGATCCCAGGTCATGTGGTCGAGTTCGAGATTGTCATCGAGGAGCTGCTGGATCTGCTCATGGAGCCGCCGGTTCTGCTCCTGCTGGGAGCGATAGACCCGAGTCATGTAATCCAGCAGCACCCGGAGATCCCGCGGGTTCTCCGACGGGATCGTGTCTTCCCACGCCGGGGACGGGGTGTCCGCCATCGGCAGGGTCTCGTGGTCCTCGCGCGGCTCATGGTGAGGAGGCTCGCAGGACGCGGGCGCAGGATCCGCCGGGTGCGGCGGCTGGTCTGCGCGGAGGGCGGCGACGATGGCGGCCTTGGCCACGACGTCCCGCTCGCCCCAGGGCGGGCAGGTGATCGGCCCGGTGTAGCCCGGAGGCGCCGCGACGTCGTGAGCCCGGCACCACAGCCACGCCGCCCAGGGCAGCAGCCGTTCGCAGTCCGGCGCCGGCAACGTGGCACTGAACAGATCGGTCAGTACCTCCCAGGTCGGCGCGTTGCGCGCGGCCCGGCCGAGGAACTTGCTGCAGAAGTGCCGCAAGCCGTGCAGGTCTTTGCCGTGGCACCAGTGCCCGGGGCGGTCGCCGTACTTGGCGAGCACGGCTTCGTAGGCATCGGTCAGGGTTTCATCGCGTTCGAGGCTGCAGAGCATGAGCAGCACCAGCTGGCGGGCAGGCTCGGTCAGCCGGACGTTGGTGAACGCTGCGGTGGAGGCGATGCCGGCGAGCGCGGGCCTGCCGCGGCGCCGGGCATGGAAGGTGGTCGTCGGTGAGACCGGAGCCAGCACGCTGGCGTCCGGTCCGGGGGTGATGGTGTGCTGCACAGGATTGCGCAATGTCGTTCCGTTCTTGCCGGTGATCTCCGGCGGCTCCCCGATCGCCGCCTGCTCGCCCGACCGAGCATCTAGGGAAAACGAAAGCAGTTCGTCGCTGTGCCGCGGGCGGGCTTCCCCGTGCCGCGGATGATGTTCCCTATTGCTGTGATGTACCTCTGCCTTTCTGTGGAATGAGCCCGTCCGCGCACTCGGGCATGAAAGCCGGAGCCCACTCCCTGGGCTTGGCGCAAGCGGCAGAACCCCCTACTGACTCCTGCCGCTCCCCGGCCGTCGGGCCAACCTATCCGTTACCGGCCGGTGACCAAGCGCCACGCCACAGAATCACTCCGAATAGGTAGTCAGTACCAAACGAAACGCAACCCGTTCGGCCTAACAAAGGCCGCAAGCGCTCTCTGAATGTCGATAACGCGCCCCTCGGCCACGGCGCCCGAATCCCCAGTCGCGGAATCCGAGCGCGCGCCGGACCCACTGTCAGCAAACCGGTCCACAACCACCGCGCGGAAATCGGCCGGGCCACTGCCGGCCAGGCCTCGCCGCGGGCCGCTTCGCGGGAGCCCGCTGAAAACTCGCTGGCCAAGACCAGTGCCACGATCAGTTGCCAGGCAACCGAGTCGGCATGGCACTGACCTTCTTCGCCAGAACGGAGGCCGCCTAGATCGGCAGCCGCACGACGCGGACCGATTCCGGGTACGACTCTGGGCTCGGCGTGATCACCGAGGCGTCATACGTTGCCGCGGTATGCACGACGTGGCCGATGTCCGGCGCCAGGTCGGCCAGCGATTCGCACAACGCCGTGACGGCCGGGGCGTCCAGCAGGACGACGTGCAGCGGTTCCAGCACCGACACGTGCCGGGTCAGGCCTGTTCGCTGGCGACCCGCGTGCAGCAGGGCCATCGCCGGGACCAGAAGCCGTGGACCGCGATAGAGGGCCAGGACGACGTCGTCGACGTCGCGCGGGGTGCCGTACAGCAGCTTCGACAGCACCGTGTTGCCGGAACCGAGCGCGTCCAGCGCCGCAGTGTCCAGGACGAAGGACCTCACGCGCCGGCGGCCCGGACGAGGGCTTCGTCATCGCCGGCGTCCAGTGCCGCCCAGAGCGCCTCGCCCTCGGCGCGGTCGCTGGGAGCGAGTTCGATCCCGAGCTGGCGAAGGGTCTCGCGGGTGCGTTCGTCCCGGGCGTCGAGCTCGGCGGCGGTCGGGAGACGGTCCGCGACGCTGGAGATGAAGGCGCCGATGGACTGGCCCTTCTCGGCCGCGAGCACGGCCAGCCGGTCACGAGCTTCCATCGTCACCTTCACCGTCGTCATCGCGGTATCCGAAGTCATCTACTTATCGTATACCCCGGAGTTCCGGTTGAGGGGCATTGACGAATCCGCTGGTGAGGACCATTGCCACGTCAGTTCCAGCGCACGATCACCGGGCGACGCAGGTCGTCTCTGCAAGCAGCGCTGTGGTGATCCCGTGGTGCTGTTAGAACCTCGGGAGTTGCTGCTTGTCGCCAGCCACTGGCGCCTGCATGTTGTCCGCGGGCAGCGAGAGCTCGCCCTGAAAGTTCCGCACGCGTTCCGCGAACTCCGGGCAGCCGGCTTTGATCAGCGGGCCGGCCAGGTCGGCGCGGCCCGCGTTCCTTTTCGCCCAGTACTCGGTCTGCGTGCGGGTCACGTCTCGGACGAGGTCGGGCGCGCTGTTGGCCACCAGCATGAAGAATTCGTCAGGCCGGTAGACCTCGTAGGGCATCGAGTCGGCGTGCTCCTCTGCGAGGAAGAAACCGTTGTCGCAGCTGAGGATGTAATCAGCCTGGCAGGCCACCGCGGCAGCGTGCACATGCTGGTCGTCGTGGTCGTCCCCGGGAAACGTGCCGTCGATCGTGAAGTCGTCGACCCGGCCGTCCTCGAAGACACTGGCGATCCGATCTCGGATCTGCGTGATCTTCACGCCGTCCCAGGTGGGGTGCTTCTTCCGGAGATGGTAGATCGCTTCCGCGAGCACGTCCTCGGTCCAATAGACCATGTAGATCTCGCCGGGCGCGCTGAGCTGCAACAACGCCAGCCAGTCTCGCAGGGTGCGGGAGTACAACACGTTCGCGTCGACGAACACTCTCGAGGGGACCACTGCAAGAGGCTATCTACCGGCCGATCTGCACTCAGGCAGACACGGCCGGTAGACAGTGACAAATCAGTCGTCTTCGAGGGCCCGCAGCTCATTGAACGCAGCGAGCTGCCGTTGCCGGCGTGCCTGCTGTTCACGCAGTACGTCAGTCGTCCAAAGCCGGGTGTGTGAACCGACCTTGTGTGACGGGATCTCGCCGGCGTTGACCTTGCGCATCAGGGTTGGGCGCGACACGCCAAGTAATTGCGCCGCCGCGGTAGTGGTTAGTTCCTCTGGCATGGAACTGACCGTGACCGCGTGTCCTCGTGCGACAGCCTGGATCACCTGGGCGATGAGCTGGGATAGCTCGTTCGGCACAGGCACGGCGTCGCCGGTCTTGTCCGACGCGGCGGTGAAGCGGGCACCGCGATCAGGTAGCTGGCTCGCCAGCGTCTTCGCCTGCTGCTGATCCCGCTCGTTCGCCAGTAGAAGCTCACGGTCGGTCGTAGCCACCAGTGCTGGCACTGTAATCACTCCCATCAGGATGCTTCTAGTTACAGCCGTAGCTGGCTACAGTTGCAACCGAACCATCGTGCACTTATAAGTGCAAGTGAGACCAGTTCACCATGTCGCCCGTTTACACGCAACCTCAAAGCAGGCACCTCAGCCCGTGAGCTGCGGCACGCCGGATCTCCCGACGGCCTGGCCCTGATGCAGCCTGGATCAGGCTCGAGCTGGAGGATCACGCTTGATGCACGCTGAATCAGGCGTGATCCAGCGTGCATCACCTCGAAGAGCTCAGCTGGACGTCGACACCGGGGTCCTAGGCCTTCCGCGTCTCGGCGCAGGATCGTGGCGAGTTCGGGACGGGCGTGAACCTCGGCGGTGTTCTTCCACGCCGACCCCAGGTCCGCCACCAGTGCGGGGCGACCCAGGGAATCGGCCCGCTCCATGGGTGTCGACCATTCGCTGGCGACGATCGCGACGTCGGCCTCTCGCAGATACCGCGGCCAGGGAAAGGCGGTGGCGGTCGAGGCTCCGGCGGTGCCTATCGGCTCGCTCGGCGCTGAGCAGGATCAAATCCTGTTGGCTCTTGTCGCGCTGCCGGATACGGACGCGGATCGGGTCGACGACAGTTTGAGCTTCTCCGCTGTCGTCGGACGAACGTGCACCGTCTGCCGCGCGGCCGCGGTCCGACGGAGACCCGGGCAGTCGGACATGTCAGGCGCAGTTGGCAGGGTGTCAAGAGTGTTTTGGGGGTCTACCTGCGGAAACTTTGTCAGTCTGGCGACACGCCGTAGGGACCGGGGGCGTGGGAATGCGCACATTGTGACGCTAGGGTTACCCCCGCAACTTGCCTCAGACGTCTCAGGAGCCCCAGATGACCACCGTGACTGCGCACCAGCTCAGGGCGAAGGTTGCCGTTCTCCGTGAGTCGATGCTCAAGGGCGAGGAACTGGAAGTCACCTTCCACGCGAAGCCGCTCGCGCGCGTGATCCCTCCGGCTCGGGTCGAGCAGGAGCGTGCGGAGCTGGCTCGCCTGCGGGCCGAGGTCGCGCGGTTGCGGCGTCAGGTCCGTCAGCTCGAACAGCAGCGGGAGGTGCCCGCCGCATAGAACAAACGCCCTAGGGAGTTGGCGCTCCCTGGGCGTTAAGGCCTTGAACCCTCGGGTTGGCGCCCGAGGGGAGCGGAATCGGCAATCCGCTCAGTTTTAAGTTTTCTACCCCGCACTGCACAGAACAGCAGCAACACAACAACAAACAACCCACAACTTCATACCGAGAAGCGGTTTGGCGGCCGCTGTCTCGACCCTCACCGGATTGGCGTCCGGTGAACCACCAACAGGACATCCGTCTTGTTGGCCGTTTTGCTGCGCTCTGGGAGTGCAGCACTTGTTCGGGAGTGACCATACCAAATGGCAGCCCGGCCGGTACCCCTATGCCTGCAATTTCGCAGGTAAATGTGCGTGTCGTACCGGCCACACAAGAGGAACTGTTCCCCGCGGACAGTGTCCAGCAGTTGTTTCAGCTGGCTGTTTCCGCTGGTCAGTGCCTTAAATGCGGTCGTCCTGGCCGTCAGCGGCCGACGCTGGTGGAGTCGTTCCCGCGTCCGGTGGCGTGCGACCTGTGCTGGCACAGCTGCGGCGGCGCGGAGGGCCTGGCCGCGGTGGTGGCCGGCGAAGTGCCGGATCCGTTCCCCGCGCGGTCGCCGGTGGAGGAGTTGCGGCAGGTCGACGACGGCCTGCGGTGGGACGACCTCCACCCGGTCGACCAGTTCCTGATCGAGTCGGGGATCGGCTGGGGTCAGCTGCGGTGGGTGCCACGGCCGGCGCGGGTGGCGCTCGCGCTGAACCTGAAGACCCGACGGCCGCCGGAGGGCACGCAGGCGGCCGAGTCGCGGCAGCTGTGGCTGGACGAGGTCCTGACCCGGATCGCGTGCTCGATCGACTTCCACCAGGACCGGTCGCGCCGGACGTGCTACTCGGTCGCCGAGGTGTACGCGTGGGACCGGAACAGGACGGGGCGCCCGCTGGCCTGGATGACCCACGAAACGGTCGGGGAGGCGATCGGGAAGTCCTCGAAGACGGTCCAGCGGTCGGTGCACTGGTTCCTGCAGCAGGAGCTGATGCACGAAGTCGTGCCGGGGCTGAAGCTGCCCCGGATGAGCCTGCCGGAGAACCCGACCGCCGACGAGCGTGCGGCCGCGCGGACGGCGGACGAGGAGCGGATGGCGGCCGCGGAGCAGGCGGAAGCGGCGGCCATGGCACGCGCCCGCGCCGAGCTCGAGCTGGTGGCGACCGGGCTGCCTCGCCGCGAGGCCGTCCTGATCGCGGCGCTGCGGCATCCGGCCCCTGCGGTGCCGCAGCAGGACGAGAAGGCCGGCTTCGTGTTCGTCGCGCCCGTCTACGAGTTGCGCGTGCCGATCCCGGCCGAGGTCCTGGCCGAGCGAGCCGCGATCGAACGCGCCCAGCGTGAGCAGCGGTGCCTGGGACTGCGGATCCTGGACGCGAACCGGGATCAGTACATCGATGTCCGGAACGCGCTGGCGCTCGGCAGGCACGTCATCGCGGTCGGCTCGGACGGCACCCTGGCCTGGGTCACCGCCGACGAGCTCCTCGTAGCCTCCGGGCGCGACGCTGTCGAGGGATCGCTGACCTGCGCAAACGTGGTCGGCTTCCTCCGGGGAACCGAAAATGTCCACCCACCTCTAGGGCTCTTTAACCATGATCAGTTCCTTACGGTGCTGGATGTGGATAAACGACCGGCTTCGCCGGGCTCTTGGACAAGCCTGTTCCGATCCGGCCCTCAGATCGCCTCTCCGGCCCGAAAGCGTCCCCGCAGGCGTCCAGACACGCCAAAGGGGCACTCGGGCACGCAGCGGCAAGCTGAGGAGCTTCGTCGACAGCTCGATCCCGCACTGGCTGAGATCCCCGTACGCAGTCTCGAAGCGCTGATCCGCCCCTGGCTCGCCGCGACCTGGTCCGTCTCGTCGATCCTTCGACGGATCCACGGTCAAGGCGTGCCGACCTTCGTGCACTCGCCCACGCGCTACGTTCGGCACCGCTTGAAGGACGTCCCGCAGGGACTCTCTCCCGATCAGCGGGATGCCCTGCAGCGCAAGATCGACGAGCTCGACACCGAGAACCGCCGAGCCGCCCAGCATCGGGTCGACGTCGAGGCGCGCATGAAACGCCAACGCATCGCCGACTGCGACCTGTGCGACGAGTACGGCTGGGTCGTCCTCGACGAGGATCAGGACGTCGTCGCCCGATGCAACCACGACTCGGTCACCGGAGGGTGGTGACCCTTCCCGGGCTGTATAACGCTTTATACAGCCGGGGTGAGGCGCTCACGCGGGCGTGAGGGATCGAGCTGAGATACCGCAGGGACAGGTTGCAGCGTGTGACCGAGGTGGTCTCAAGGGGTTTCGCGGCCGAGCGTTCCGTGTCCGGGACAGGCCTAAGCGCAACGCGCGACGCGTGCGCGCGCGAGGCCAACGATAGCGAAACCTGCGGCGAAAGGGCGCGAAACCCCCGGTGTCGGCGTATCCTCGGCGTACAGAGCGTGACCCACAGCCGTGCTCAGCGATCTCCGGCGGCCGCGTCGGCGGACAGCAACGCGAGCCCTAGGTGAAGGCTCGCTTCTCCGCGGCGCCCACCAGCCCCCGGGATGGATCAGCGATCGCCTCCACGTCGATTCGGAAGCTCGGCGGGATACGTCCTCCACGCCGCCGCCGCACGCGAGATGTCGCGCGGCGGGCATCCGGAACGAAACGGCGGAACCGAGGACGCCGGACGGTGCCGGCGGTTCCGGAACCCGATGCCCGCGTCCGGGCGGAATCGGCGACGCCCGAACCCCCGGAACTTCCGCCCAGAACGAGGCCTTGGTTCCGGGCGGAACGACGGGCTCGGAACCCGGAACGTCTACCCGGAACCGTTCCGGAACCGGCTACCCGAAACGTACCGTCTGACCTGCGGCGTTCCGGGTGTCGTTCCGGGCCCGATGTGAGGCTCGTTCCGGGTAGCCGGTTCCGGAACGAGCGGCGATGTTCCGCCCCGGAATCCGCCCCGCCGGGCTAGCCGCCGGTTCCGGGTGCGGTCGCCGCGACAACCCGTCGATCAGTCCCGGATGTATACGGCCGTAAATCGAGACCCAGTTCCGCCGTGCACGCCTGGCAGTACGTGCCGGATCCGAGCGTCGTCCGGCCGGCGGCGGCGCCCTCTCGAAACGTTCCACCGAGGGTGACCAAGCCGGGCGAGATGTATACGGCCGTAAATCGCCACGGCTTCGTTGTTCCGAACTGTCCACGTCGCGCCGAAGGTTCCAGAGCGGACAGAGGGGTTCTCCGGCGGCGATCTCCGTGTCCGAGCTCTGCTTCAGGCAGGGCCCGGCGGGCGCCGGGTTGTATACGGCCGTAAATCGCCGCCGCGCTGTTAGCCAGGGGCGACACCCACCCGCACCAGGCGTCTGGACATGCAGAAGGCCCCCGGACGGGTGGCCTGTGCCACACGCCGAGGGCCTTCTGTCCGAAGCGAAGTTGCAGCCGGGTTGTATACGGCCGTAAATCGCCGCCGCGCTACGGGGCGGGCTGCTGGAGCAGCTTCACCAGGACCGTCAGGTCCTCCTCGCTGAGGAATTCCCGCAGCTTGGTGGCCATTTCGTCCGGCGCGCCGATCTTCACCGTCCGCGCCCGGGGGCGGCCGCGAGGTGTCGGTGTCGGGGCGTCCCCCGCGGTGTTCTCCTCGCTACCGGTTCGTTTCTCGTCGGCGAGTTGCTGGCGAGCGAGGTCGACGTCGCCGGTGACGTCGCGCAGCTCCAGCAGTCGTTGCCAGCGCGGGAGCTGCTCTTCGGCAGGAAGTGCGCTGAGCATGCGCGCGTCCTCGAAGGCCAGCTTGTTCTCCTTGACCGCGTCCTGGAGTTCGCTGACGAGCCGGAGGAGGCCAACCCGCTGGTTGACGTAGGCGCGGGTCTTGCCGATGCGGTCAGCGACGACGCTCTGGCTTCCATGGCGGTCGACAAGCTCCTGCAACGCGAGAGCCTCCCGCAGCAGCGGGAGCTTTTCGCGGTGAATGTTGTCGATCAGCACGCCCTCGTCGAACATGCGGTCACGGCCAAGGTGGTCGGCGATGGTGACCGGCACTTCGGCGAGGTCGAGCAGCTTCGCCGCGGCGAGACGGCGGTTCCCGTTGAGTACGACCCAGTCGTACCCGGCGATCTCGTGCTCGTGCTCGGGATAGTGCGTCAGGTACATCTCGTACCGCGTGACCGCGAGCGGGGTCATGATCCCGACGCTCTTGATCCCCAGGGCGAGCTCGGCGACATCGTTGTAGTGGTCGCGCGGGTTCCGCGGGTTGTGTGCGATGGAGCCGACGGGGACCGTCTTCGGTCCGTCGCCGACATCGCCGAGTGCGGAGCCCTCGACCGTGCGCCGGCGCGCCATCAGACAGTCCCCCCGTATCCAAGCTCCAGCGCCAGCTGGAGGAAGTCGTTCTGCGCCTCGGACGCGGTACGACCCGACGGGTACTGGGTGCAGACACGCCCCTCAGCGGAGGCCGTGGAATGCATCTTGTACTTGCGGATCACGGTGTTCGTGTAGCGGAATCCCTGGGTGTCGAGCCACTTCGTGGTCAGTTCCAGATCCGTCCGGCCGTCGCGGCGATCCCAGAGGTTCCGCACGATCCGGTAGGGCAGTCCCCTCGGCTGGATCATGTCCAGCACGGTGCGCTCGGTCGGTCCGTAGGCGAGCGGCTCGAGGATCAACGGGACGACCACGTCGTCGCTGGAGTCCATCGCGCGGGCCAGGACCGCCGGCCGGGCCAGGGAGCCAGGGGCGTCGATGAAGATGTGCTCGTACTCTTCCCGCTTCTTCAGCGCGGCGACGTCGTCAGGCCGGTCGTCGACCTGCTCGAAATCGAACGGCAGCGTGTCCAGATCGGTGCGGTTCGCCCACCACACCGCTGATGCCTGCGGGTCGATGCTGGCGACCATGACGGTCGGCGCTGCGGGATCCGAACCCAGGGTCTGGGCCACCACCGCTGCGAGATTGACCGCGATCGTGGTTTTGCCAACGCCGCCTTTTTGCGACAGGACGAGATGAACCCTTGGCATAAGCCAATTTCCTTCCGTGCGCTTCACCGCGTGATACGCGGCTACTTCGGACGGGGCACAGCATGCCAGTTCGACGCCCATAAAGCGGGGAGCCCGCGAAGGAAAAGGCGTGTCCGTGCTCGAACCGTTCCGTGTGGACCTGTATACGGCCGTAAATCGGCGGCCTCGACTTGAAGGTGGAACTGAACGCGCCGCCGCAGGTTGTATACGGCCGTAAATCCCTGGGCCTGCTTCTGCGTCCCGCAAGCCGCTACGAGACGCGCGGGGTGAGCCGCTGCCGGACCTTGCTCTTGTGCTTGAGGCCTTCGCGGATCAGCTCGGAGAGGATGCGGTACTTCGGCACCGCGCCCCGAAGGTCGTAGAACAGCTCGTCACACGCTGCGGACAGGTCGTCGGCGACGTCCTTCGGGAGATACCAGGAGCGGGTGGTGAGTTCGTTGGCAGCCATGAGCCGCAGCGTAAACGGCCCTGCGAGGCCTGCGAAGACCTCCAGGCATCGCGGGGACCTTAACCTGCCTTCTCTGCCTAAGGTAGCAGATCTATCAGACCAGGTAGGAGCAATTTCCACTCGTTGGGCGGCTAGCACTTCAGTGGTACCACTGGGACCATCGGAGCTATGAAGGAGATCTTGTCCCGCGCCGCTCGTGACCAGTGGGCCGCCGTGCTCGACGACGTCCAGTGGCGTGGCGAGGAGTACGTGATCATCCGGGGCACCAAGCCGGTCGCGCGGCTGGTGCCCTACCAGCCGCCCGCGAGTGAGGAGGACGTCGACGGCTGACCTTGCCGCCGGCGGCCATCGCCGAGCGGACAACAGAAAAGCCGACCCCGGGAGCTTCAGAATTCCAGCTCGTGGCTCCAGGGATCGGCCGACACCCTCGAAAGGGAGATTCCAGTGTCTCACTCGATCGACCCTGCGCGCGAGCGCGCGGACCATCTCGCCCTGGCCAACGCCCTGGCCCTGCGCTACCACGAACTCGTGCTGCGGCCCGAGCCGCTGGCCGGATCCGACCACATCGCGGCCGCCGCCCTGGCCACCGCGGTCGCCGATAACCTCGAGCTCCACGCCGGCACCGTCGACGCCTGCACCGCGGCCGCCATCCGGCACGCCGCCGATCGCGCCCGGACCGAAGCCCGCGGCCACGACGAGGCCGCGTGGACTGACCAGGACGTCGTGCACGCACTCGGTGCGCTGCTGGACGGGGTGACGGCCCGATGAGCACGCTCTTCTACGGCGTCGCCGTGGTCCTCGACGTCACCGCCGAGGCCCTGCAGTGGCTGGCCGACCACCTCACCGACGTGGCCGACCAGGTCGGAGGCGTCCGGTGACCCCCGACGAGGCCCGCGCGCTCGTCATCCGTGACGCGGCCGGGCTCCTGCGCTGCTCACCGGACGCCGCCGCCCCGTTCGTCACCGAGATCGCCACCCGCGACGAGACTGGCATGCCGCCGTTCGCCATCCGGGCCTGGATGGCCAGCAACCTCATGGCCGGCCACCCGGCCGCGCGGCCGAACTTCGTCGACGCCGTCCTCAAGCGGCTGCACGCCCCGAGCACGTCCGACATACCTCGTGACCTTGCGATCCTCGATATCTGCTGCGACCCTGCGAGGTCTAGCAAGTCCGCGAGTGCCGTTCCACCTGGGCAGACGCGGTGCCGTGGGGCTCATAGGCGACGCCGGGCCGGGTGAGGTGGCCATGCCGATCCATCCGGAGAACCGGCACCGCTACCCCGCCGACTGGCCGATGATCAGCTACCGCATCCGGTTCGAACGCGCCGGCGGCCGCTGCGAATGCCGCGGTGACTGCGGCCGCCCCGCCAAGCACCTGGCCGTCGACGGGCGCTGCCGCAACCGGCACGGCACGCCCGCGGCCGGAACCGGGTCCGAGGTCGTGCTGACCACCGCGCACCGCGACCACATCCCGGAGCACTGCGCCGAGGACAACCTCGTCGCCTTCTGCCAGGGCTGCCACCTCCACCACGATCGCGACCACCATCGCCAGAGCCGGGCCCGGCGGCTACGTGAAGCCGCCGAGGCCGAGATGGTCCCGCTGTTCGACCTCGCACCACACGCCACGCAACACCAGCAGGCCTAGCGCGTCTCGCAGACCTATCCACCCAGCCAGAAAGACCAGAATTCGAGCGGGTTGATAGGTCTCGCAGACGCCGCAGGCCCAGTAGGGAGGACCTCATGACCGACCCCGTGATCACCACCGTCACCGCCGCCATCGACCGCTTCTGCCACACCGTCGACTCGGTGCCCACCGCCCGCTACCTGACCGTCCTCGGCCAGCTCGACCGCCGGCAGCTCGCCGAGCACCTGGCCCAGCTCGACCGGATCCGCGAGCAGCTGGTCGACCTCGCCGACGGCGCCCTCGCCCGCCTCGGCGACGTCCTCGGTGCCGCGGCCACCAGTCCCTACGCCGACGCGATCGCCGACGTCCACCACGCCGGGGGCGTCAGCTTCACCACCGTCCGCGAGCTCGATCCCGACATCGCCGCCGCGATGCTCTGACCCACGCGAGACGTGCTGTGCCTCGCATGTCTCGCAGGACTCGCACACCTCGCATGTCTACGACTCCTATCCGACCAGCTCACTCGCCTGGAGGCGACCACGATGGCGTCCATCGACGACCTGACGACTCTGACCACCTTCGCCGCCAGCTGGGCGGTGCTCCACGTCGCGCACAACCTCGGCGACCACGTCACCGGCCAGACCGACCGGCAGGCCGAACGCAAAGGCGCGCCGACACCCGAGCAGGTCGCGAATGGCGACACGACCAGGCACGGCGGATGGGCGGCGAATCTCGCCCACATCGCCCAGTACCACCTGACCCTGGGCGTCCTGGGTCTGTTGGCCTGGCTCGTGCTGCCCCTGCACTGGTCGCCGGCCGGAGTGGCCGCGGCCCTCGCGGTCTCGGCGTTGACCCACGCGCTCCTGGACCGGAAGTGGCCGGTGCGGTGGCTCCTCGAACACACCGGCTCCCCGGCCTTCGCCGCTCTCAATACCGGAGGCCTCAACGGCATGTACCTGGCGGACCAAGCCCTCCACGGCCTCGCGCTCGCCGTGTCCGCCGTGCTGCTCGCCGTTCTCTGACCATCGACGTCACCGGCGGCAACATGTCTGCTTCATCGAGCAGGCTTGATAGGCCAAGCAAGACTACGGGCCTATCAAGCCTGTTCCTCGCGTTCCGACCGGTTGTCGTCAGCGTCTTCCCGTAGTGACCTTCCGCGTCCGGCGGCGATGATCGTCGTGATGGCGGCGCCCAGCGCGGTGATGATCTCGGGCAGTGCCTCCACGAAGTCGTGCATTGGTGTTCTCCCAGCTGACGGTGTCGGCACATCGCCCGGCCAGGCAGATCTGCCTGCGGCGACGCGGCCGCATGATCGCGACATTGACTGCATCTGCTCGCCAGGGAGGTCTCTGTTCTCCTGCCGCGGCCGGCATCGAGATCGCTCGTAGCGGACCAGCGCGGTGACCAGCGGGCTCAGGCGAGCTCAGCAGGCCGTCCGGAGAACGGCGCATCGGATGTAGGGATCGCCTACATATGTCCTCCGGAAGGGGTCGATCGGCCAGGCCAACGAGTGGCTGCCCTTACGAGGACCCGGCCCATGCCGCGATGATCACCTCGACTGCGGGCCGAAGACGGAAAGGCTGCGGCGATGCCAGGTGTGGAGCGGGTAGCGGCGCCAGCAGGAGGACGGTGCTGGATATGCGGGCTGACCGCGGTCGCCGGTGAACGGCTGCCCGGCCGAGGCCGCAAAGTCCGTCTCCTGTGCCGCAGGCACGACAACCTCGTGTTCGGACCAGCGCCCGAGCCGCCCGCGCGCTGAGCCACCTCCTTCGATCGGAGCGCGACCGGACCCGGTGGGGATCCCGCGCCGACGCCGACCATCGGGCGACAGGGCATGCCTGCTTCATCGAGCAGGCTTGATAGGCCTAGCAGATCTACCTCCCCTAACAACCCAGCGCTCCGGGATTCCGGATGACCTGCTGACATGCGTGACCCGGCAGACCGTCGCGCGAGCGCGCCGATGCATAAGCCGGTCTGTCGGAGCTGCCGCACTAGTGCTGTACTTTCAGTACAGCATTCAAGTTGCCTGATCGTGCAGCACTGGGACAGGGGAGTGGACGGGATGACGTGGAACGGCGAACCAGTGGCCAACGGCCTGCGCACCGATCACCCATGGCCGAACCTGCCCTTCGTCGACGACGGGCACATCCCGATCGAGGATCCCGAGGCGGTCGAAGGCCTCGGCCGCCGCGCGGGCGGTGACATGTGGGGCCGCTGCGACGACGACGAGACCACGGGGGAGTGGGCGGCTTACACCACCGACCCGAAGAACCACGACTTCGCCTGGGTCCTGCGGTTCCACCCCGATCACGGCCTGTCGGTGCTGCTCTACCGCGACGACGCCGGCTCGGGTGCCCACGACGAATGGTTCGGCGATCGGGCGCTGATGACCCGCCTCGGTGGCTACTGGTGGGACGGCACCACCTGGTACCGGCCCCGGCAGGTGCTGAACTGGGCCACCGAGACCTACATGCGCCGCCCGGTGCAGCGGCCGACCGTGATCACCGCGGCCGACCTGCTCGACGACAGCTGCCGTCCCGAGCGGGGCACCGTCTCCAAGGTCGTTCAGTTCACGCCCGGCCCGCCGGTGCCGCCGCAACAGTGGCGCCACGACCTGGCCCGCTGGGCCCAGCACCGCGCCGACCGTGACGTCCTGGCCCTGGAGCAGTGCGTCGTGACGCTGAACGCGCCCGAGCTGGCCGAAGCAGGACTGCTCGGGGTGGAAGAGTTCGCGGTCGAGGCCGGCATCGCGGCCTCGACCCTGCGCGCCTACATCGCCCGCGACGAAGCCGACCTTCCCGCGCCCCAGGTCAGCGACGGCGGCCGCAAACGCTGGTCCCGACCGGTCGTGACCGACTGGCTCGAGCAACGCCGCCGCGATCCACAAAACGCCGCTGCCGTCCTCGCCGGCGACGACGTCGCCACCGAGGACGCGGCGGGCTTGATGTCCCCGGCGCTGCGGCGGCTGCGGACCCGGCTCACCGACATGCTGCTGCGTGAGCTGTGGGAAAAGCCCGCCGTCCGCCGACGCTGGGCCCGGCCTTTCCGCAACGAAACCGCGGCCAAAGACCTGGCCGAGCAACTCGGCTGGGTCGCGGCGGTCAACGCCGACGCCGCGATCCCGACCACCGACCTGGCCTGGATGATCCAGCAGAGCGTGCTGTGGGAGCTGCAGCGCAACAGCCACCTCGCGACCGCGATGGGCGTCATCAGCCTCACCCGCCAGACCGGGCACTCGCTGGGCTGGTTCCTCGAGCAGGCACCCAAACGGGCATCAGCCCTGTTCGGTGCCATCGTCCGCGACGCCGGGAACACCCTGAAGATCCCGGCCGAAGTGGTCGAGAAGTCACTGCGAAAGTCCCTCATGCTCGACGGCGGCATGTCGAAGCAACGGGTGGACGAGTTCTTCGCCGTGGCGTTCCCGCCCCACAAATAGCGAAGCTGAGTCACAGAGCAGGCTTGATAGGAATATCGAAGCCATAGACCTATCAAGCCTGCTCGGACCCTTTGCAACCTGTCGGCAGGATCGCAGTTGCCGCGCAGCCGCGCAGTCAGCGGCCCCGGGTGAGGGCGTTGCCGACCGCCTGCCGCTTCACGTTCCACAACGCAGCGATCTCGGCGTGGGTCTTGCCGATCAGGCGGTGGGGAACGTGAGCTCGCTCTGCCCGTCCCCGGCTGCTCTCGCGCCTTTGTCGCCTGCCGGCTGCCGTGGAATCGCCGAGTCCGGCAACGACGTCTTCGTCGCGTCGTCCGCGGCCGTCGGTGGTGAATCGTCGGCGAGTTTGCGCAGGCGCCGGACCTCGGCCTGGGACTCCTCGGTTATCTCGGCGATGTCGGCGACGCTGGCACCCAAACCGGCCAGGCCGACGACCGCGGCCGCCATATGTACCTCGGCCTCCCGGCGTCGTGTTCGTGCGACCTCGAAAGCGGTGACCCACTCGAGTTCGGCCTGTTCCCGTTTCCGGGCGGCTTCCCGCCGCGCCGCGATCCTTTCCCGGACGACCTGCCGGGCCTGCACTGTCGATGATGTTTTTGCCATCACCCCAGGTTAGGCACGATCTTCGGCAAGATCACCCGAACTGGCGCGTTAACGGGGGGCAGCCGGGCTCCGCTCCGTGTCTCGGAATCTCGGAGCCGATCAGGGAACGGCTCTGTCACACTTCTTCTCGGCGTTGGCGGTTCCAACGGAGCTGGTGATGTCGTTGAAGTTGTACCGCGGGCCGATATTCCCCTTGAAGTTCGGGGAGATGCCGAGAATGCGCCCCCCGCCGCCGGCGTGCTCGTAGAGGCAGAAGATCTTGCTGGACAGGTTGTATACGGAGCTCGTCTGGTCGTTGAGGCCGACATCGGCCAGGTTGCGGGCGCCGAGCTGCATGTTGAACGCTTTGCCCTTGCCGTCGTTGTCCATGTAGATGCAGAGTCGGTTCGCGGCGCACTCATAGGGGGGTGGCGCTGCCGATTCCCCGCCGCTTGCGGTGGCGTTCGCGACCCCCGCAAACGAAAGCAAGGACGACGCAAGCATCACGCCACTGACTGTGACTACCAATTTTCTTCCCATTAGCTTCTCCGTCACATAGTCCTTATTTGCATAATTCGAATTTTGTCCAGCAAGCCACGCGATCTCGTGGAGGCGTGGCCGGCGAATCTCGTTCTGTGCGATGTCCGCGAGTGCGGTCAGGACAACGCTGCCCGATGAGTCCGCATCCGGACAACACGTCGCTGTCCCGGCATGGCCAAGCATGCCCTGACCAGGGGATATCCCATGGGTGTGGGATGGCTGCATACTGGCCCGCGACGCCGGAAACTCGGGGGAGGGCGATGGGCGTGCCGGGAGGCAGGGAAGAACTCGCGTGCCACCTCACGGCGCTCAAACAGCGCAGTGGGCTGAGCTACTCGGAGCTGGGAAGAAAGTCGCACATCAGCAGTTCGACACTGCACAGGTACTGCTCGGGAACGACTGTCCCACCGGACTATCAGACCGTGGTCGGAATCGCCGCGGCGTGTTCGGCGGGCGACGCGGAATTGATCGAACTACTGGTGCAATGGAATTCGGCGACCGGACAGGCTATTGCTTCGGAAACCGTGGGCCCGGTTGTTTCGGAGATCGGGCACCCGGTGCCGGAATACCGGCGGCTGCCACGTCCGCGCACCCTGTCGGCGGTTTCGGCCGGGCTCGTCCTGGTGCTCGTCCTCGTGTCGCTGGCCGCCAGCATGCCGGGTCTCGGGACCGCCCCCGCTCGGCAGCAGATTGCCGGCCCGTCGTGGCAGCGCGAACAACCTCTGGCGCCGTCGCTGTTCGGCGTGACGGTGTCCTCCTCAAGCGGGGCGATGCCGTCTTTCCAGGTCGGCAGTCTGCGGTTCTGGGACAGCCGCACGCGGTGGGCGAGCCTGCAGCCGCGGCGCGACACCTACGACTGGACCGTCCTCGACCGGCTCGTCGCCGGCGCGCGGAAGGCGGACCTGCCCGCGACGCTGGTGTTCGGCGGCACACCGGCATGGGCCGCGCCTAACGGGCCCAAAGCACCATATGGCGATGGTTCGCGTAGCGCGCCACCCGACGACCTGGCCGTGTGGGAGCGGTTCGTCAGCACTCTGGTGACCCGTTATCGCGGCCGCATCGCCGCCTACGAGGTGTGGGTCCACGCCAACGACCAGCGCTACTTCTCCGGTTCGACGGACACCCTGGTCGAGATGACCAGGCTGGCCGGGCGCGCCATCAAGGCCGTCGACCCGGAAGCGGTCGTGGTGTGCCCGTCGATCGCCCGGCTATGGACCGACGACGGTCGCGCCGTGCTGCGCCGGTTCGCCGAGCTGCGCGGCTACGACTACTGCGACGTCGCGGGCATCAACCTGCACCAGCAGGCGGCGGCCGACCCGCCGGAGACCATAGTCGGGCGCCTGCAGCAGATCGACGGGGCCCTGCATGACGCGGGCGTCCACCCACGCCTGTGGAACACCGGCGTCACCTACGAGTACGTGCGCAACGAACGGCTCGACGAGCAACGCGCAGTCGACTACGCCACGCGCTTCTACCTGGTGGCGATCTACGGCTCCCACTTCAGCCTCGAACGCACCTACTTCTACAACTGGGGCAGTGACAACCTGCCCATCGCGCTGCAAGCCGTCGGCCGCCCTCCCACCCGGGCCGCGCTCGCGGTGGAGGAACTGCAACGGTGGCTGACCCGCACCAGCGCTCGGTCATGCGGTCAAGGGCTCGCCATCAACCAGCCGGCCAACGTGTGGGAGTGCGAGTTCGCCGCGGACGACGGACGGCTGCTCACGATCCGCTGGACGCACGAGGGCACCGCGAGGACGTCGGTCCCGTCGCACGCCGAGGAAGTACGCAACCTCGACGGCACCAGCCATCCGGTGCGCGCAGGCGACACCGTCGCGGTCTCCGGAACTCCGATTCTCATCGTGCAGCAGCGAAGGGGCTAGTTCGAACGCGGCTTTGCGGATCTGGGATGGGGTGGTGCGAGCGGGCCCTACATTGCTGGCTATGCCTTCTGGTCAGGTCTCGGTCTGGGTGCCGATCGTCGTCGGGATTATCGGCTTGGTCGGGGTCGTCACCGGCCAATTGATCAACAGTCGTCGGGAAGACCGGCGGTGGGAGAGGGAGGCGGCGAGGGAGGAGTTGCGGCATCGGCGGGAAAGTGAACGTTTGGCCGCCGAGCGTGCCGACGCGATCGCGATGCACTGGTTGCAGGAGCGCAAGGACACCTACGCTGGACTGCTCAAAGAGACCGAAGAGTACTTGGGCGCCCTCTTGAAGTACGTGGAGGCGTTGGAGCGCAAAGACCCCGCCGACGAGTTTCAGGCCAACATGAGCCAGCGACGCCACGCCGCCGCGTCTTTCCAAGCGGCCGTCGACATTCTGGCGTCACCCCGGCTACGAGCGGCCACTGACGACTTGATGCGTGCGACGGTGGGCGCACATATCACCGTGGCATCCCACGGTGTGGACGGTCAATCCCGGTCGATCGCACTGACCGAGGCCCATCGCGCCAAGGAAGCATTCCTTAGTAACGTCCGCGCGGAACTCGGCGTGGACAGTCCTGCGGTTGATGATTGACCGACCAGCGTGCCCGTCGCCGCCATCGACACTCGCCCAGCTCGCGCGCCGCGACCGCCACCGACCCGCAAACTAGACCCGAACCCGGCAGTCGACCCGCAAACTAAGGCCGGAACCCGCAAGGTTCACGCGGACAGGACAGCTAGCCGGTGATCAACTTGCCCGTACGGCGCCCCTTTGCGACACACCACACCTCTGGCACTAAAGTGTGCGGATGCAAATACGCTGGTCAGGGACGGGGCGTACGGTGGATCTTGAGGGGTAGGGAGGCCCCGCGAGGGTTGGGGGACCCGGATGACGATGACGTGTCACGTCCTGCACGCGGGGGACGGCTACACGTACCTGACCGACCAGGTCGCTTCGTTCGACATGGAGCGCGAGCCTGGGCAGTCGCTGGCGGACTACTACCTGGCCTCGGGCACCCCGCCGGGCCTGTGGGCCGGGTCGGGGATCGCGGACCTGGGCATGTCCGGCCAGGTCACCGAGGAGCACATGCGTGCCCTGTTCGGCGAGGGCCTTCACCCGGACGCGGACGCGATGGTCGCCCGCTGGATCGACGCCGGGATGCCGTACGCGAAGGCGATCGACCGGGCCCGGCTGGGCCGGCGGTTCGCGCCGCCGAAAGGCGACAAGAGCCCGCTCGGGGTCGCCGTGCAGGAAGGCTACGACCGGTTCGCGGTCCTCCATGACCGCCGTCCGAGCGTGGTCGAGCGCCGGGAGATCAAGGAGAAGATCGCCGCGGAGATGCTGGCCGGGCCGGGCGGTACGCCGCCGGAACCGGCGGTGGTGCGGCGCTTCCTCGTCGACGAGCTCGGCAAGGCCGATCAGCCCGTCACCGGTTTCGATCTCGTCTTCACCCCGCCGAAATCCGCGTCGGTGTTATGGGGCCTGGGGAAACCGGACGTCGCGCAGGCCATCGAGGAAGTTCACGAGCAGGCGTGGAGGACGGCGCTCGCCTACGGCGAACGCGAGGCCGCGTTCACCCGCATCGGCGCTGGCGGGGTCGGGCAGATCGACACGAACGGCTTCGTCGCGGTCGCGTTCCAGCACCGCGATTCCCGCTGCGGCGACCCGAACCTCCACACCCACGTTGTGGTCTCGAACCGCGTGCTCGGCGCCGACGGGAAATGGCGGACGATCGATTCGCGGCAGCTGTTCCGGGTCGCGGTGTCGATGTCGGAGACCTACAACGCCGCTGTGGAGCACGGCCTGACCGAGCGGCTGGGCGTCGCCTGGCATAACGTGCCGAAGCCCGACGGGAAGCGGCCGGTGCGGGAGATCGCCGGTGTCCCGGACGAGCTGATCACCGGGTTCTCCAGCCGTCGCAACCAGGTCGAGACCAACTACGAGCGCCTCATCGGCGAGTACGTGCGGGCCTACGGGCACACGCCGTCGCGCAGCGTGCAGATGCGCCTCGCGCAGCAGGCCACGCTGGAGGACCGGCCGGAGAAGGCCACCGCCGGAACGACCCTGGGCGAGCAGCGCGATGCCTGGCGGGCGGCGGCCGAAGGCATGCTGCCCGGCCGGAACCTCGACCTGGTGCTCGCCGCGACGATGGGCCGCGCGGCCGCGGCCGCCGAGCCGGTCGAGGTCGGGCAGGTGGCGGCGACGGTGGTCGACGTCGTCTCGCGGCACCGGTCGACCTGGTCGGTGTATCACGTGCGGTCCGAGGCGATCCGCCAGCTCAAACCCCATCGTTTCGCCTCGGCCGCCGACCGCGAGCGGGTCACCGAAGAGGTCGTCGCCACGGCGCTGGGCACCGAATCCATCGAGCTGTCGGTCGCCCTCACCCCGCCGCCGCCGACGCTGCTGCAGCGCGCCGACGGCGAGTCGATCTACCAGCGGCACGGCGCGACCCGCTACACCAGCACCGAGATCCTCGACGCCGAACAGCGCCTCCTCGACGCGGCCCGCACCACGGCCGGCCCGGTCGTCGCGGCCCGGGACGTGCACGCGGCGATCGCGGCGCACGAGGCCAGGACCGGGCGGGCGCTGGATCCCGGGCAGCGGCAGCTGGTGGAACAGTTCGTCACCTGCGGAAAAGCGCTGGCGGTCGGGATCGGCCCGCCGGGGGCGGGGAAGTCGACGGCGATGCGCGCGGTCCGCACGGCCTGGCAGACCACCGGCGGCCGGATCATCGGCCTCGCTCCCTCGGCCGCCGCGGCCCAGGTCCTCGGCGCCGAGCTCGGCGTCCAGGCCGACACCATGCACCGGCTGGTCACCCTGCACGCTCACGGCCGCGAGATCGACCTGCGCGCCGGGGACATGGTGCTGGTCGACGAGGCCGGGATGGGCGGCACCCGCACCCTCGACGCCGTGCGCGCGATCGCCGCCGAACGCGGAGCCGTCGTCCGCCTGGTCGGCGACTACCGCCAGCTCGCCGCCGTCGAGGCCGGCGGCGCCCTGCGGCTGATCCACCACGACCACGGCGGCACCGAACTGACCCGCCTGCACCGCTTCCGCGACCCGGCCGAAGCCACCGCGGTGCTGCAACTGCGCGTCGGCGACAAGGCGGCGGTCGGCTTCTACAGCGGCCGCGGCCGCCTGCACGGCGGCACCCGGACCGCCGTGCTGGACCAGCTCTACGCCGACTGGAACACCGACACCACCCTCGGGCGGGCGTCGATCATGATGTCGGACTCGACCGACGTCGTCCGCGAACTGTCCGGGCGGGCGCAGACCGATCGCCGCGGCACAGGCGAGGTCGAACCCGGCGGGGTGCGGCTGCGCGACGGGATGACCGCCGGGGTCGGGGACCGGATCGTCACCCGTGACAACCAGCGCCGCCTTGCCCTCGGGCCCACCGACTACGTGAAGAACGGCGACCTGTGGGACGTCACCGCCCGCCACGACGACGGCTCCCTCACCGTCCGGCACCTCCGCCACCGCGGCGAGATCACCCTCCCCGCCCCGTATGTCGCCACCCAGGTGGAGCTCGGCTACGCCGCCACGGTGCACCGCTCCCAAGGCCTCACCGTCGACGTCTCCCGCGGCTACCTGACCCCGATCGCCGTCCGCGAAGCCGCGCTCGTCGCCCTCTCCCGCGGCACCGAGGAGAACCACGCCTACCTCGACACCGACACCATCCTCGACCACGGCGAACCCGGAACCCTGCCAGGCGAACTGTTCTACCGGCACCGCAACACCGACCCGGCCGCCGCGGCGATGACTGCCATCCTGCGCCGCGAAGGCGCCGAACTCTCGGCCACCGAACACCTGCGGAACGCGCTGGAGGAACCGTTCCGGCTCGACGTCGCCGTCCCCATCTACCTGCACGCTCTCGACGTCCACCGCGGACCCGACGCGTTCGTCGACGCCGAAACCTGGGTGCACCAGGCGCTGCCGGCGTACGCCGACGAGATCCTGCTCGACCCGGCCTGGCCCGCGCTCGCCGACGTCCTGCACCAGGTGCGTGACACCGGCGCCGACCCCGTCGACGTCCTCGCCCGCCGCGCCGCCCAGCGTCCGTTCGACGACCCGGCCGACCCGGCCCACTCGATCGCGCAGGTCCTGCACCACCGCCTCGAACCCGACCTCCCCGCCCCGGCGGACGGCGCCGATGCGGCGGGGGAGCGACCGGTGCTGCTGCCCGGCTGGATCCCCGAGCCCCCACCGGTCGACCCGGCCGCGCCCCGCGAGCTCGCCGACCTGCAGGAGTGGCTGGCCGAGAAGGCCCGCGAGCTCGCCGACCGTGTTCGCCGCCTCGGCGAACAGGCCGCCGAGGCGGGCCCGGCCTGGGCCGCGCACCTCGGACCCGTCCCGCTCGACGCCCTCGACCGCGACACCTGGATCCACCGCGCTGGGCAGGTCGCCGCCTACCGCGAACGCTTCGGCGTCCCCGACGACGACCCCGAACTGCTCCCGCACACCACCGCCGACACCGCACGCGCCTGGGTCGCCCGCCACCTCGCCGCCACCGAGCACACCCCGCTCGTCGACGACCCCGTCGACGTCGACGGTCACCTCCTGGCCGCCACCGAACAGACCGATCCCGGCCAGAACGAGGAACCGGTCGAGGCCATGTGGGAGCGGATGGACAGCTGGCGCGCCGAACACGAGACCAGCTACCCCACCGAGCACACCGACGTCGCCGAACCCGCCATGACCCGCGGAGCCGAGCTGGCCCTGCGGCTCCGCCACACCCACCTGCAGATCGAACTGACCGGCGCCCGCATCGCCGGAGACACCGAGCGGGTGCAGGAATTGCTGGCGCAGCGGGAAGAGTTCGACGCCGCCCATCCCGAGCTCGTCGCACGGATCCGCGCCGAGCACGAGCAGCGGCAGCAGCAAGAGCGGGAGTGGGAAGCCGCCTGGAGCGAGCGACCGCACAGCGTCCTCTCCGGTGACGAGATCGCCGCGGCGATCGCCCGCGAACAACGCCGCATCGAGAAGGCCACCCAGGCCCGCCAGATCCTCACCCGCCGTCTCGCCGACCTCGAACCCCAGGTCGCCGCCGGCGCCGGGCCGCGGGTGCGGGACCTCGACGCCCGCGTCACCGCCCTGACCGCCCGCGCCGACCTGGCCACCCAGTACGACGGCCTCGCCCGCGAACACCAGAAAGCCGCGACCGAAGCCCGCGTCGCGACCGCGAACGCCGACGACCGCGCGCGGAAAGCCGACCAGCTCACCCGCTGGGACGCGCTCCGTCACCCCGGCCTGCGCGGCCGGCTGACCGAGGAAGCCGCAGACCTGCGCGAAGCCGCCACCCAGGCCGACGCCGTCGCCTCTGATCTCCGCGCCCGCATGAACGCCCTCAGCCAGCGCGACGACGACCCCGGCAGCCTTCACCGCGCCCGCGCCGAAGCCCGTCTCGCCGTCGACAACCACGACCGGGACCGTCAGACCGCCCAGGCCGCCGACCAGCGCGACGTCGACGACCTCCACCGCCAAACCGACCGGGCCAGCCACATCGTCGACAACGCCGGCACCACCCTCGGCGAACTCCGCGACGAAGCCGACCTCCGCACCCGCATGCCCGAGAACCAGCACGCCGCCGAAGACAACTACCGCAGCACCGAACGCGGCCTGCAGGCCGAACGCGCGCTTGCGGCCGCGCAACGACGCGCCGCACGCCAGGACGAGCGCTACGACCCGCACCGCTACGGCCAAGACCGCGGCCACGGCATGGGCATGGGCCGGTAGCCCCAGCGCTGTCGAAGGTAAGTAGCACATCGGATCGGCGGTGATACTTCGTCGACCTCAGGTATCACGATTCGTCCGGCGGTATGCCAGTACCGGCTCAGCCGCAGGTCCATGGGGCCAGGCGACGTCGAGGACCGCTTCCGCTCCGGGTACCGCTGACCCTGCCGATCAGCCTCGTTCTCCGGGATCCACTTAGCTGGATCCCCCTGTGACCAGGCTTTCCGCAGCTCACACCGCTGTGGGGACTCCGGCGGTTACCCAGACTCCCTTGCCAGAAAAGGAAAGTGAGATCGGCTGCGGCGATGCGGCGGACTTAGGACTTCCTACGCAGCGTTCCTGTACTCAGCCACTGGACCAGAAGAACAGCCGCGTGCACCGCGGCCTCGGCTTCGGCCTGGTCCTGATCGCGGGAGTTCTTGCTCCCGCCGTGACGGGACACCTGCCCGGTCCACAGCCGCGCCATCAGTTCCATGACCGGCTCCGGGCCGCCCGGTGTCGCGTTCGCGCCGATCAGCACCGTCTCCCACTTCGTGGTGGCTTGGCGAAGATGCGCGATGACGGTTCCCAGGGTCGCCTTGTCGGTGCTGGGAAGCACGAGCGGGCACGCGACCTGTTCGACCGCGCGGATCGCTTCCCGGTACGCCGTCGTGGGATCAGGATCTGGCCGGTACGTGTGATACCAGGCCTGCTGCAGCAGCTTCGACGCCGTTGGCTCTGCCGCCTGCACGGCCTCCTTGAAGCTGCCTTCCATCGTAGGATCGACCCTGGAGGTCAACCCGAGCATGTTGTCGGCGACCTTGTATGCAGACCGTCCATAGCGCAGGTACTGATCCAGGTCGGTGACGTCGTCCCACTCGACCACGCCGGGGTGCTCGGCCGTCAGTTGCAAGATCGCATCGATCACGACCAACAGTTCTTCGCGCGGCGCGTTGTAAAGCAAGCCGTTGTAGGTCGTATTCGCGTGGCGGGGCCATCCCAGCGAGATCACCACCGCTTTGGAAAGTCTTCTGCTGACGTCAGGGTTGCCCTGTAGTGCTTCGCTGATCCAGTCCCGCAACGGAGTTACCAGATGGTCGGGAACACCGGCCAGCAGCACATCGTCGAGTGGTTTCCCGGCGAGTCGGTCATCGAGCCGCTGGAAGGGGCGTGGAGCGTTCATCGGCGCACGGTACCCGTTACCACCGACAAGATCGGCACGCTGAACAAGCGAGTGGAAGCTCAGCGTCCGGCGAACATCTGGTTGACGAGGATCGCGGCGGTGATCCCGATTGTGCAGATCAGGGTGAGCGCGATCATCAGTCCCCAGGGGATCCGTCGACGTCTTCTCTCCGGGCGTTCGGATGGGAAGGGCGCAGGCCTCGCCGCCGGGCGTGCGGGCGGCCGAGGTGGCACGGCGGGCCGCGGCTGCGGAGCCGCTGGCGTCGGCGGGGTGATCGGGTCGAAGACGAAGTCCGGCGGCGGCTTCGCCGGCAGGCCAGGGGAGCGCGACCACGTGTTCGTCGAGGTCGAGGCGGTCCTGGCCGGAGTGCTGGCCCGGGAGCGGCTCGGGGCCGGTGGCGGGCTGCTGGTGCGCGGCGGTGGCACCGTCGGCGGTATCGGCGCGGGTGGCTGATCGAGGAAGCCTTCGGCGAGCAGCTCGGCGCGCTCCGGAGCGAGGTGGCCCAGCGCCAGGACGCGGCAGGCGGCCAACACCGTGTCGGCGGTCCAGGTACCGCCCCGGTTGGTGACCCTGCGGATCACGCGCCGCAGGTCTTTCTGGGTGGCCAGGGTGACGTGGATGCCGAGCCCGGCCCGGCCGGTGTCCCCGAGCTGGAGACCGCGTCCCTGGGGGACGAGCACGACCAGGCCGGTGACGAAGGAGTCCTTCGCGCCGTCGATCCCGGCCAGCGCCGCCTTCGCCGCATACACGCCGGCCTTGACCTGATCGCCCGGGGTGAGCCCGGTGAGGGTGTGCACGGCGGCCGGTTCGCCGTCGACGGTCCACGCCCCGTTCGGCGGAACGGTCAGGACGCCCGGCTGTGAGCGGACGAAGCCCTTCACCTCGAGGACGATCAGCCCGGCCGGGGTGAAGATCAGCCCGTCGACCTGCCGGACCGCCGTCTTCTCCGGCACGTTCACGTTCACCAGCGCCAGACCGGGCAGGTGGTACTCGCCCGTCCAGGACGACAGCAGGGTCACGACCCGCTCCTCCGCGCCGGACAAGCCGTGCGCCGTGGCGCCGGTGCCGCGCTGAACCTGCACCAGCACCGTCGATCCCTCCTCGCGGTCACCGTGTGACACAGTCCCGATCCCTCGTGTGATCGACGGTACGAGGCAGGCCAGGGCGGTATCTGCGTCCGAACGGGTGGGCCCGCCAGACGACGACCGTTCATCCCGTCCGGTGCGAACTGTCCAGCGGGTAGCCGGGCATGATCCGTTCGCCCGGCAGCCCGCCGGGCGGGTGGGTGTGTCAGGTGTCGGCCCGGGGAACCGGGCCGACACCTGTTCTTTCGGACTGTTTCCTCGTGGAGCTGGAAAAGGTGCGTCGTGCTCAGCGTCCGCTGATGATCCTTCCCATGTGGTCGAGTGCGGGGTTGCCCGGATCCCAGTAGCTGCCGTGGGCGCTGATGGGGTTGTACCACCCTGCTTCGAAGGTTTGTGCGCCGAAGTGGGATTCGGTGGGTACCTCGCCCAGGCCGCTGAGTGCGAAGTCATTCAGAGGGCCGAGGACGGTGATGGGATCGCCGTCACTGACGGTGGCGTGGACGTCGGTGACGGGGATGCCGAAGGCGCTGGCGTGCTCGGCTCCCGCTCCAGGGCTGGCCACGAACACCACCTCATCGGCCAGTGGTGCCTCGGGCGTGAGGGCGGCGGTGTGGCCGACGACGGTGCTGCCGTAGCTGTGCCCGAGGACAGTGGTGTGCAGGTTGGTGTTCGGGTTGTGGCTGAGTTCCAGACCATGCTGGAATTGCTGCAGCGTCCCGCTGGCGTCGACAGCGAACTTCATGGACGGTGCGTCGTGGACAAGGCTCTGCGGTGCGTCGTAGCCGAGCCAGGTGATCACCGACGTCGAGGGGGAGCCAGCCCGATTGGCCGCGTCGAACATCTCGTCCGAGCGGCCGAAATCCGCCCCGACGGTTTCGATGTTGGTGGTGGTGCCCGGGACGTACGTGGCGACGTTGGCGGCGGTGTCGGGGTTACCGCGAGCGAGCACGACGTGCCCTTGCTTGTTGTCCAGGTCGAACTCCAGCAGGTAGTACTCGCCGGGAGTGGCGGGATTGCGGTCCAGCCGCCGCTGGATGTCGTCCACGGTCGCGAGTTCCCTGCCCACCTCGGCGAGCCGACCTTGCTGGTTGATGAGCACTTTGCCCTCGTGTGACCTGGCTACGTCCGGGCGCAGCTGCCCGTCAGGACCGTAGAGCGGGTTGTTCTGCAGTGCCTGGGTGAGTGTGGCCTGCTCGAGCAGCAGGTCGTGGCGGTGACGGGTGAGGTTGAGGCGGTTGGCGTCATCGCGGGCCCAGGCAGGGAATCCGTCGCGGCGGCCGACGAGGTCGGGCCGCTGGGAGATGAGGTTGAGGCGTTCGCTGTAGGTGAGGGTGTCCCAGTAGGCGGCATTGATCGTGGCCCAGTTCGGGTTGTTGCTGGCGATGTGCGGCGGCGGCAGCAGCGGCAGGCCGGAGCTGGTACTGCTGGCGGTCGCGGCGGAGGCGAGCACGATGTTGTCGTCGTTGGCGTACGTGCCGGGGTCGACGACCTTGCCGGAGAGGACCCGGTCCAGTACCGAGCACAGGCCGTCATCGATCGCCGTGGCCACCCGCACCGTTTCGTCGACACGGCAGCGCAGCTCGGTCTGCGCCACTCGGCGTTCATGCATCACGGCCGTCATGTCAGCGGCGTCGCGCACATGGTTCACGGGAAGCCCGGCGTCGATGATCTCGCCGGCGGGGGTGATGGTGAAGAAGTGCTTGGCCGCCAGGTGCTGGGCTTCGGCGATGGCGTGCTGGATGCCGATGATCGCGTTCCCGGTATCACCGAGGATCCGGTTCACCGCGGCGACCTCAGCGGCGTGTTCCTGCATCTGATCGATGATCGTGTTCACTCGCGCGTTTGCCGCGTCGGCAGCCTCGCCGGTCCATCCCCGGGGGGCGTTCATGTCACGAAGGTCGTCGCCGACCGCAATCAGCTTGTTGTAAGCGATGTTCATGCCCCCGACCGCGTTCGTCAGTGGCCCCGACATCCACGCTTCGAGGTTGCCCCAGGTCAGCGTCACGGGATCAGCCCTTTCGGGGTCGGGATCTTCTCGACGGGCGGGGCCATTCCGATGCCGTGCAGATCTGCTTCGGCCTTCTGCTCGTTCTGGGTGTACTTCACCGCGGCGCGGGCAATGTTGTCGGCGTGCGAGTTCAGCGTCCGGGCGAACTCAGCTTCCCGCCCTTCCCACGCCTCCCGTACGGCCGCCAGTTTCGCCACCGCCGCCGCGCCAGGGATCCCGGCGTCCCCCGTAGGTAGCTGATTCACGGTGTGCACGGCGCGGACCTCACCAGCGGCGTGGGACGCTGCCTTCCCGGTCTTCCTGAGCGTCGCGATCTCCACCGCAAAACCTGTCACCGAACACCTCCACTGAGTGATCGAACATGTTCACTCGGCGACACTACGGAGAGGTGATTCACGTAACAACGAGTAGTTCTACTCACCCCGGAGGGAGCGATCGCCCGGCTACACACGAGAAGGCAGCGCTGGGGTTAGAAACTGTTCGGTAGCGGTCCTCAAACTCTGTGAACGTGCCGCTCAGCGGCCGGTGACATACGGAACGCGCATTGGATCATGACCGTGTTGACAGATCATCTCGGACAAAGTCAGAAGAGGGCGAGCTGGGCATCGGGACGGCGGCGTTGCTCGATGCCGCCGCATCGGGCGCAGGTGACCTCGTCGTCGGTGGGCTGAAGGCTCTGTGGGTCCCAGCCGTTCAGTCCGGCTCCGCAGACGGGGAGCCAGTCGCCGGTGACCAGGTGGATCGTGCCGGATGGGGCGCGGCCGCGGGCACCGGCGTGCGCGGCCGCCCACGCCTCGGGTGTCTCCGGATCGGCGATTTCGGCGGGCCGGTGGTGAGTCAGCCGACGACGGAACGGCCCCAGCGGCTCCCGCGTGTCGCGCGTGAACGGGAGCGCGAACAGCGTCGGCGGTTCCTCGGACTCGGACACGGCCATGATCTCCACGGTCGCAGGCCCCGCCGGCGGGAACCAGCGGCCGTGCGGGCGAATCCTCAGGCTGCGGCGGTGTGCTGCGGGTTGATCCGGTACATCCGGGCCCGGAACCGTTCCTGCTCGACGGGGTCGCGTTGCACCGCGACGTGGCAGCCGGTCGCCAGGTCCAGGTGACCCCAGATCCCCTTGTTCTCCTCGTCGTGAAGCCAGCGGCCGCAGACCATCACCGACACCGTCCGGCCGGGATCGGCGATGGCGGTGACCTCGTGGTAGTCGCGGGCGAAGATCCTGTTCACCGAGCCGATGCCGTTGACCACGCTGCCTTTCTGCATCAGCAGGCCGGACACGGTCCGGTGCCAGTGTTCGTCCTCGTACTCGCCGAGCACGGGATAGGCCTCCATGACCTCCCACGGGTGTGTGTGCGGCCGCGAGGTCTCCCCGCGGCGCAGGTCCGGCCGGAACCAGATGTTGATTTTCACCGTGAGATCCAGCGTCTGGGTCACGACGAACTCGGCCTTGTAGCCGAGCGGAACGCCGGTGTCGTCATCGTCGGGGCCCGGCACCAGCCACCACCGGGTCGGATCGATGAACTCCTCCCGGGTGAGCGCTGGCAGGTGCGGCGCGTGGCGGGCAAGGCCTTCGGTGGCCGCGCCGAAGAGCTCTTCGTCGAGGGTGATGCCGGGAATCACGGTGATCGTCATGGAGTGCTCCTTGAACGTGAGGGTGAGCAGGTCTTCCGCGATCTACGTTCGCTGAAAAAACTCGTCCTGATCAGGGGTTTCCTGTTTCCAATAGCGGCAGGAAACCTCAGGAGACCCGGCAGCGGCGAGCAGCCGTCCGGCCAGAAGCTGTTCGGCACCGGACAACCCACGGGTCGAACCTGTGTTCGACGTGGCGCATACTGCGGTCATATCCGCTCTGTCGCCGCACAACCCCTTCGCGAACAGCGACAACGTCGTGCGGCCCGCGGTGCGGCATAGGCGGTGTCTCAACGGGCACGACCTCGAGATCGCCGGACGGAGCAGCAGCTACGACCATGAGCTGTACCTGCCGACCGGGGCCTGCGAACTGTGCTTCACCTTGCGGTTGCCGCGGTGGAGCTGGCTGGAAGTCGACCTTCGGTTCCGGGACGAGGCGCCGACGACGTCGGCCGCGCTGTGGTTGGCCGCGCGGCCGCCGCTCGTGCGCGGCGGCGTCGGCCAGATCATGCTGCAGCTGTGGGGCACCACCATCGCGGACCTCGACGTGCAGATGTGTGGTCCCTGCCGCGTGGGGGTGGTCGAGCAAATCCGGGTCGACACTGAATATCTACGGCGGGGGATCGGCACCGTTCTTCTGGCCGCGGCGCTGGTCCGGGGCCGCGGCTACCGGTGGTCGACGACCACGATCGACGACACCGTGACGGCGCGAGCGTTCTGGGCCGCCCAGCAGCTTCCCGACATGACCCTCGGGGAGCCGAGACGGTGCTCGGACATGCTGGCCGTCGACGGGCACACGGTCTAGCCGTCGGCGGGGGCCCGGCGTCGGTAGGCGGTGGTCGCGCCCGCGCCCGCGCTGGTGACGACGAAGCGGTCCTGGCCGAGCGCGGCGGCGAACTGGGCGAGGCGGGGGAGCAGGGTGGCGTCGTCGGAGTGGACGAGCAGGCCGGACTCGCGGTGCCACTGCGGTTCGCCGTCGTGCAGGATCCGCACCGAGCACAACCGAACAGGCCAGGCCCGGACGCCGGGGACGTCGTCGACGAGCCGACGGCGGGTCTCATCGGCCGGGTACACCAGCGCGTTCTTGTCGTAGCCGCGGCGCAGGCCGAGCGGGATCGTGATCGCCGGTGCCGGTGCCGGCGGGTAGCGGCGCCAGCCGATCCCTGTGGTGAACAGGTCCACCAGCTCCTCGTAGAGGTGGATCTCGGGCGTCCCGAACAGCACGCTCGGATCCCGCACGAGCGTGAGTTCGGCGACGTCGCCGTCGCCGCCCCGGACGGCGGCCGTGATCGGCAGGGATCGCAGCCGCGCGGCGGTTTCCAGTGCGCCGCACACCGCGTCGAAGCTGTCCAAGGGCACCTGCAGGCGGCAGGACCAGGCGCCCGGCGCGGACGCCGACACCGTGTAGGGCTCCGTCGTCGAGATCGTGGTCATGCTTTCCATGATCGGCGCGCCCGGCCCGTGATTCCAGGACAAAAACAGGCCAATACCAGGACGCAGACGGGACGCCGCCGAGGCGTGGGACCCCGGTACTGGTTGCCGCTGGTGTCCCACCTGCATCGAGACCACTGCCACGGCGAAGGTACGTCGCCGCTCGTCCGGTCGTGTCCACGCCTGACCGGTAGATATTTTCTGCGCGACGAGTGGTCAGCACGGCGGCGGACCGCCGAGCAGGTACGTCGGTGTTCTCGCAGTTCAGATGGAGTACGTCGGAGCTGTCGTACCACGGAAATAGCAACCCTTCGAAGCAGGATTGCCCCGCTCTGATCGGTCGGGCATAAGTCGCCGGACCGCATAACGTGAAACTAGCGCTGTTTGCCGCTATGACGGCCGTGAGGGGTGCTCCCGCAGCAGCTCAGGGCCATAAAGTGAGCCAAGGCCACCCTGGTGTGAAGAACGAAGATCGGGCGGCCTCCCCATGCGCGGGGAGGCCGCCCGTCCGGTTCGGGACGCTCGAACGTCACCGTCCGGGTGCTGTCGATCGACGCGTACGCAGTCGATCGGCGGCGTCGCCCTTCACCGTGGAGCCGCTCCGTCACCGCAGCCGAATTCGGCCTGGCAGCTTGTCCGGCTGCGGTCTACAAAACTCCCTGTAGGGGAAGGACTGCACATGACGATAAGGCCTGATCGTGGCGTCGTTCCAGGTTCGGACGACGACCGAACCTGTCGGGACGCCAGGCGGCAACACGCCACGGAAAAAGCGTCAGCCGGGCCAATACACCCGCGATACAGCAGCAAAAGAGGCCCGTGGACGTGCCGACGAGCGGACGACGAGCGGCATCGACACGGTCTGACCTGGACCAGGACGCTGGCCTCGTCTTCTGCCCGTTCGGGGGCGGCGAGGCCCGCGGATACCCGCGCGGCAGGCTGAAGGGATTCCTGACGCCATGTGGCCCTGGTTTCTCGGCGGCTACGCCGTTTTCATCGCTGTGCTGGTCGGTTACGCCGCCCACGTCGCGCTGTCCCGGCCGGACAAACAGCACCGCGCCGACGCCTTCCGTGTCCTCAAACTGATCTGGGGCACCGCAACCGGCGCTGGCGGCCTCGCCGCGATCACGATCCGTCTCCACGACCTCGGACTCCTGTGATCTCCACGTTCAGGCGCGAGCACCTGACACCTGTTAGGCCTTCTATAGAGGAACCGGCCTTCGAGGTGACCACAATGGACGGTGTGGAGGCGCATTTCCGGGTTCATCGGTGGGATCGGCCGGTCGCGAGGTTGTCGGTGATCGCGGTGGTCGACGACCGGGTCGCGGTGGCGGCACGGGCCATACAGCGCGCGTTGGCCACGTCGGGGGGTTCAAGGGGACATCGCCGAAGGAGCCTGGCCCGGGGCGGAAGTGGCGCTGCATGTCCAGCGGGATCTTGGGCGGGGTTTCAGTGATCGCGAGCCGGTAGACGGCGTCGGCGCCGTCGAACAGCGGGGTCAACGGCCGGAGGACGATCCGGTCCGGGGGCGGGCCGTCGAAGGTGGTCAGGACGTCCATCAGGGCGGTGGGCAGGTAGGTCCAGGCACGGCCCGGCCAGGTCTTGAGCTGGAGCTGGACGATGGAGGCGTTGAGGAACTCGTCCGGGGTCTTGCCCGTCGACGGCGGGGGAGCGGAGTCCTCGAGTTCGGCGATGACTTCGACACCGGCCGCGAGCGGCGAGGTGATGATCTGCACGTACACGCGCTGGTCGGGCAGCAGGACCGCGGACGCGCCGCCGTTCTTGCCCGCCCGGGCGACGTCGCTGTCGGCGATCCGCCGGGCGTCGTCGACGGTGGTGCCCGGCTCGGCGGTGTTCAGCCGGATCTGCGCGTCCAGCAGGGCGTTGGTGAACGCGATGTCGCGTTCCGCCCCGACCCAGCTGGGCATCTCGTGCTGGGGCTCGGCCACCAGCCGTCCCCGCGGTGGCCACTGCGCGATCGGATGGTGCAGGACCGCCGCGGCGATGGTGCCCGGGGCGGGATCCGGTTGACGCACCGTGACCGCGCGGGTGGCGCCGTCGCGCATCAGCGGGTCCTCCCACCGCAGCGGCCGCCGCGCCGACACGGTCACCGCCGTGTCATCCGGGTCGGCGTCCACGGCGTACAGCATCACCAAGACCGGGCCGACCACGACGTCGGAATGAGTGTCGGTGTCCGGGCGTGGCTGGATCGTCACCGGCCACGGCGGATCGGCGGCCGCGGCGAGCTTGTCGGCGACCGTGCCGGCCAGCGGCCCGCCCCGCCACAACACTTGCACCAGCGGCCCGTCCCAGCCCTTCGTGCGGTGCTTCCGGAACTGATCGTGCAGTTCCGGGGCGAGCATGGTTACCGCGACCTGATCGGCGGCCCCCAGCGGAGCTCGATCCCCCGACCCGGCCTGCAGGGTCAACGTCAGCCACCCCACCACTGCAAGCACGTCGTCGCTCATCGCCGGTCCTCGGATCCATCCGTCACGGGACCCACGCTAGTGGCGGACAGGTCGATAGCCGCGGTCTTCGCGTCGATGGGGAGGGCGTCCAGGCCCTCGGCCAGGACGGCATCGCCGTATCGGGCGTCCCACATGTGCTCGTCCTTCGCGATCAGATGATTTCGGAGGCGTCGATGACGTCGATGGGGTCGATCCGGGCCGCTGTCGCGGTGTCCAGCAGCAGGTAGCGGTTCTCGGTCTGCGGACCGGCGCCGCGGCCCCAGTCCACCGTGCCGAACGCGGCGCTGGTGACCACGCACGTGTCGCCGTTCGGGGTGAGCACACCGATCGGCAGGTCCGGCGGGATGTCGGCCAGCAGTTCACGGAGCTGCCCGGCGGTCATCACCGTCGGCCCGGCTTCGTCGTCGGACATCGCGGGTCTCCGGATCAGTCGTTGCCGAGCGGGTAGATGATCTGCACTGCGCGGTCGAGCGCGATCTGGGCCTGCGCGACGGCGTGCCTGGCCTCGCGGATTCGGACGGCGGCGTCCCGGACGGTGGTCACGGCGCGCTGGTCGAGCTTGCCCGCGCGCTCCGCATACGGGGTGGCCTCGTGATACAGCGTGGCGTCGCCCGCCTGGCGGTCCATCGCCTCGGCGAGGTGGTCGAGGACCTCGGTCTGCATCGCCGCGGTGGACGAGGTGTGGTTGAGGATCCGGCGGGCGATCGCCGCCCACGCCACGGTGTGGTCGTATCGGGTGGCGTTGGCCAGGTAGCGGGTCAGTTCCCGGCTCGCGGCCGCGGCGTTGATCACCGACTCCGGGGAGTGCGGGCCGTCGAAGGGGAAGGTCTTCTCCACCCAGCCGTCGACGTCGAGTTCCATGTGGTCAGTCACGGGTTCCTCCAGCTGATCAAGAATCTGTTTTCGGGGACGCGATCGAAGTCGGGACCGGGTCAGGACATGTTGCGGCGCGCGGTCGTCCAGTCGAAGACGGTGAGCGGCGCACCGGCGTGGTCGAGGATGGTCAGGCCGGCCGCGGCGAGCTCGGCGAGGGACTCGTCCATCTCGGAGCCGAGGTAGATCCCGGGGACGTCGGCATCGGAGGTGTGCAGGGCCCAGTAGCCGGGCGAGTCCTGCTCCGGGACGGCGGTGATGGTGCCCTCGGCCAGCAGCCGAAACCACGTTGGCCAGTCAGTCTCATACCAGCGCGGCCGAGCTGGCGGGGGAGGAAGGCGCAGTTGCTGCTCGGCGAGGGCGCGGTACTGATCGCGCTGCGCGGCGTCGAGTTCGTGCCAGGTGCGCAGCGGATGAGGGGTGGCCAGGTGGCGATCCTGTTCGCGAAGAGTATGAGGCTGGGGTGGGTTCACCCAGATCTCGGTGAGCCAGTTCTCCATCGCGAGCAGCGTCGTCACACCGTCGTCGGTGCTGCTTTCCAGCTTCAGGGCTGAGCGGTCGGTGTCGCGGGCCAGAAAGATCGTGTAGTCGAAAGCGCCGGTGGCGGCACGGGCCTCGTCGACGGAGAGCGCGTCCCCAGCCAGCACGTCGCTCAGGACCTCGCGGAAGGCAACCTTCGCGCGGATCCAGTCCGCGGTGCTGGCATGCGCGGCGTTGGCGGCGGTCAAGGCCTCGCGGAGCCGTTTCAGCTCGGCAGCCCGGCTGGTCCGTGCGGTCCCACGCCAGCTGCGCTTGCCGCCCAGGCGCCGGTACCGCTGCTGCATCGCCTGCTCGCTGCCCCCGCCCAGCAGCTGCTCGGCCAGCATCGGCCACGACATGCCTCGGTCCCGGGCGGCTTCCAGCAGCCCGCGCTCGATGTCGTCGATCCGCTCGCGCAGTTTCGGGGTCAGCAGCAGCCCGGCCAGCACGTCCTCGACCGGCACCTGATCCGAGGTCGGCATGCCCCGCTCGCGCTGCATCTCGTCCCAGTCGCCGTGTGCGGCGAACAGCAGCCCGGACAGCGCGTCGAACGCCGAGACGTCCTCGGGATCCCTCCCGCGCAAGGCGTTGCCGGAGTCGTAGCGCGCCAGTGTGTCGCGCCATGACGTCGTGATGGGTTTCGGCTCACTCATGTTCTCAACGTATCCATTGGGTTCATGGTTTCCCAACTGATACGTTGAGAATCCACCCGTATGGAGTCTCGCGGAACTGTCGGTGCGTGGCGCTACAGTGACCCAGTGCTTCAGGGGCCGCCGCACGCTGGCCTCTCTCCGAGCCGAATCCCCGCCCACGCCGGGACCCGGTGACCGAGGACAAGTAGCAGAGCTACCGTGCCGCACCTCGTGGTTTTCGTGGCCGATCGACGTCCGCGGCGAGATGCGTGGGATCACCGCCGCAGGAAACGAGCGATCACCATGCCCAGCAACGAACTCAAGCGCGCCGCCCGCGCCTACGCCGCCAAGCACGGCGTCAAATACACCGAAGCGCTGCGCGCGGTCAGCGCTGGCCCCGAGCGTCCCGCCGACCGCGTGCGCGCTCTGGTCACCGTGACCGCGAACTCCGACGGGACGGTCTCGCCGCGCCGGTGGGAGATCGTCGTCGACGACCCGCGCACCGAAAAGCCCTTCGCCGAGTGGGTCTACGGTGCCGAACGGTTCGGGACGCGGGTCGACGAGCTCGCCGACGTCCACGGCTGGCGCCGCGCCCCGGGCGCCGAGTGGCCGGTCGAGCCGACCTCCGATCCGGTCGTCGTCGAGCTGGAACGCAGCGAGGTCGGGCAGCGCAACGACGAGGTCGAGACGATCCTCGCCGCGGCCGGGGTGACCTGGCACGAGGCCTGCGAGCCATACATGGCCGCGGTCGCCCACGAGCTGGAGCGGGCCGGGATCGGCGTGAAGGAGGCCTTCGCCGCCGGGAACGAACCCCGCGACGGCGCGGTCGACCTGTCCACACCGCTGTCCGACCACAACGTGCAGCTGGCCTGGCGCGAGGACCAGGGCTGGTACTACCTGTCGTTCCCACGCGGCGAGACCGCCGACGGCGTCATCGACCTGCCGGTCGGGCACCTGGCCGAGCCCTACGACGTCGCCACCGCGTTCTGCAAGGCCATCGACCATCCTGTCCGGTCCGAGCGGCCGGACTGGCGGCCGCCGGCCGACTACGACCTCGACGCCGTCGCGCCGGACGAGTCGTGGGACGTCTCGCCCGCGCTGGAGCGGGCCCTAACCTGCTACACCACCTACCCCGGCTGGACACCCGCCGCCCCGGCGCCCACGCCAACTCCGGAGCCGGTCCACACCCCGCGCGATTCCTTCGACCCGACCGCGTACGACGTGATCATCGTGGACCCCGTCACCGGCTGCTGGCGGGCCTGGTCCCACGCCGAGGACACCGTCGTCCGGCCGGAACCCGAGCTAGCCGACGACGGCGAATGGATCTACGACGACGTCCGCATTGCCGACGAACTCTTCCCCAACTACGACGGCGAACTGGCGATCGGGACCGGGCGCGCGGACGTCACACCGTGGCTGGCGAACCGGCCCGCGCCGACCGGGTCGCAACACGACAACAGCGACGACTGCCGGGTCTGCAACGACTTCCACAACTACGAGATCCCGACCACGCTGCAGACGCTGGAGCACCGGGGACACCAGATCCGCGCCGCCTACGAGCGGCTGCGCGTCCTCGCCCCAGGTGCCGGAGCCCGGGTTCTGGCCGAGCGCGACGGTGACGTCCTGGTCCTCACCCTGCGGCTGATCGACCCGGCCACCCGCATGCTCGGCCTGCACTGGCGATCCGACAGCCACGACTGGAAAGCCATCGTGCAAACCGACGGCGCCCCCGGCGAGGAGCACCAGGTCGGGACCCTGCTCGACCGGGCGGACTGGCAGCCGTACAAGGTCGCCGTGACGATGGAGCGGTACGCCGGCTACCACCGCTGAACCGCCTGCACGACGAGAAAGGGGGCTGCGCGGCGAACATCCGCCGCGCAGCCCCCTTTTCGTGTCGTGGCCTGTCAGCCCTCGCGGTTCGCCATCCGGATCAACCTCCCTCGAACGCTGCTGGACCTCCAGTGTTGGTCACGACGTCGATGTCGGCACAGGCCCCGAACGAGGGAAGATCTGCCGCAGCGCCGAATCAGACAGCAATGAACAACTGCGGCAGTTGAGCCAGTTCGTCCCGAACAGCAATGTGCTGAAGCCGACGTTGATGCTCGTGCTCAACCGCGGCGCGGTAGCGCGTGTACAGCTCGTCGGTGGTCGCGCCCAGTTTCGCGATCTCTTCGGCGAAGACGGACATGGCCGCTTCGTGCCTCGCTTTCGCCTCGCTCACCTGGTTGGCACCAAACTCCGAGGTTGAGCCGCCGTACAGGCTCTCGGCCTGCGCGAGCTTCTCGCCGGCGCGAACGACAGCACGGCCCTGGTCCGGCAAGGCTATGTAGGCAGAGAAGTCATGACCTGTCGTTACCGGGATCCCCTCCCAACCGGCCACCATCAACTTCTGCACGGGCGGCTTGCCCTCGAAATACGGCGTGTTACCGGTGGACAAGAAGTCGTAGATACAGGACGCGGTGAAGTCGTCCGCCTCGTCGGGTCGGAAGCGATCGAAGGAAGGCTTGATCTGCACCAGGCTGCGGCGCAAGTCGCTGCCGTCCTGCCAGACGATGTGCCAGTGTTCAGCGGCATTCCCGCACTTGTCGGGGTGGTAGTTGACGACGCCCCAGGGCTGGCCAGCCAGCGTGCCGTCGTCCAGAACGAGAGGCTGCTCGAGCAGCTGCCGGAACACCGCGAGCGTGACCTGCTTTCCGGAGACCGTCAGAGTCTTGATCTCCACACTCGCCGTGGCGATCGCGGCGTTCTGCACCGTTAGCGTCGGCTTCGGCATCGCTCCCCCTTCAGATCATCAAGTCGAGATCGAATGATCCCGCCCGGCTGAATCCCCTGCGGGGAGCACCAACGCGTGCCTTCACCACGCCACCCGAACGCCGTAACGTCAAGCAGGCCAGGCGCTCGTCGAGCAGACCCGCACCGTCTCGTCGATGTCGGTGGGCAGCTCTTCGTGCACCGCGGCGAATGTCGACTCAGGCTCGCGCGGTAGCCCTGGTCGTAGCGGCGGAGCATGTGTCCGCGCCGACAAGGTCGAGCAGGCGTGCGGCCCGGCGTGCCTGCGTGACGAACTCGCCCCGCGAGGACGTGGTCAAGGCAGTTCGCGGTTGAGTAGGACGAGCGCGCAGCTGGCCGCGGTGAGCCCGGCCAGGATGGCGGCGGGGACGTTGTGGCCCGCGAAGAAGGTGAGCGTGCCGACGACGACGCCGATAACGAAGGCCAGCAGCAGAAGTACCGCGCCACGCAGGTCGAACAGAGGCGGCGGTGTCGTTTGCTTGGGCATGAGGTTGTTCCTCCTGGCGGCGCTCGGTTTGGGTTCTTCGCTTGAAGGAACACCGGCAGCCGCGGGAACGTCATGTGCCCTGGAAACGGGAACAGCCCCGAACCGCTTCCCAGGTTCGGGGCTGTTTCCTGATCATGTGGGTTTCGGTCGCTGTCCCCAGCGGTCAATAGCTAGGGCGGCGGCCGGGCGCCGCGTGGGCGCTTTCCTCAGGTCAGCAGCGTTGAGGTGTGTAAAGGGCTTTTCGACAGGCGCGAAATGCGTGTACAAGGCTCATTGATTTCTCCATCGGGCACTCTTCATCTGGGCTGTGGTTGGTTGTCTTTGTGCTGTCTGTGAGGGGTGTGAACCGGCGCTGCGCTGCTACTCCCCGTCGCAGCTCCCTCCACTTACAACTCCGGTTCGATGCTTCAGGCGAGGATGTACTTCACGTACGCGGCCGCCGCGGAGTCACCGAGCCTCGCCGCCCGGTGCCACCAGTCGATCGCGTCTTCCTTCCGGTTCATCAGTTCGAGAAGCTCCGCCACACGCCGGGCCGAAGCCGCCTCGCCCAGCTCGGCGCGATGGGTGTGGAACTCCAGTTGATCGAGCAACAGCAGGGTGTTGTTGTCCCCGACGGCGATGGTGGTGCTGCCGTCATCGATTGGCCGGGCCTCTCCGTTCTCAGCGGGGAAGCCCAAGGCGTCCGAGTGGTGTGGACCGAGGGGATCGGTCGCACGCACCGCGTTCATGATGCGCGCGACCGATTCCTCCGGGGCCACCTCGGTGTGACGGGCAAGGTCGTCGGCGCGTCCGCGCTGATCAACGCCCATTGCCACTCCTTAGTGTTGTGTACCTTTTCGCGGATGGGTTTTCTCTATTATTTGGATATTAATTTCGGAATTATTCAGGTACGAATTTCAGGGTGTGCTATTTAGGTTTTCGATGTGCTCATTTAGTCGGGAGTCATGAGAGGACGCAGCAGCCGCATGCCCGCTGTCTTGTAGTTGCGGCAGGTGCCTTCCGCCAGGTCGAGCATCTCGGCGACCTCGGCCATTGGCCTGGCCTCGATCACGTTGAGCCGGATGACCGACTGGATGGGGTCCGGCAACGCCGCGACCGCCTCCCGCAGGGCCATCCGGTTGACGATGGCGTGTTCCTCGGCGATGAACTCCGTCTCGGCGCGGATGTCGGATTCCCTGGCCACCGGCCAGTTCCCCTTGGTCCGCCAGTAGTTCTTCGCACAGTTGTCCAGCGTCCTGAACGCGTAAGCGTGCACCGAGACGATGACCTCGCTCTTGTCCGGCCAGGCCCGCCATAAGCGCAGGTACGTCTCCTGCACCAGATCGTCGGCGAGGTTCTGGTCCCCATCGGTCAGCCGGACCGCGTAGCGGCGAAGCGGACCCCTGGTTCCCCGGACGAACTTCTCGAAAAGCTTCTCCTCGGCGTCACGGTCGAAGGAACCGTCCGCCCGCTCTGGGCGCACCCCATGCGGGGCTGCCCTGCCGACCCGCCGTCGCGACCCAATGGATGCGCCTCGGCGTGCTGGGGCCCGGTCCATGTACCGGCTCCCATCTCTCCGGAACTGCCTTGCTCCCCTCACAGGGGCACAAGCACGGGAAGGACCTGCCAACCCGCATAACCCATAACGCGGGCACGACCGGAAACCTCACACGCCGATCGCAAGATCTTTCCCGGGCTCCGGTGACCACGGTGATTCGGGTCGACGAGGTGTTCGGAAAACGATCATGTCGCTGCGTAAAGGGTGGCCAGAGAGGCCCGGCAGCGCACCGGCTGCCGGGCCTCTCTGGCCGTCAGGTCTGGTCGTCGACCTTCTTCTCCGGTCTCCGGTTCCGGACGGCCCGGCTGACCACGAGCAGGTACGGCAGCACGATGACGATGACCACGACCGGTGCGACCGTCGGTGTCCGGACGGCCAGAAACACCAGCGCGGTCAGGAGGCCGAGCAGGAGCACCGTGACGGGGATGAGCAGCCGGACCGCGCGGCGCGTGCGGTCCGCCGTAGCCAAATTAGTTGGTACGAGCCGGTCGGCGAGAAGCACCGGCGTTCCGCCGACGCCGGCTGGAGCCAGCGACCAACGAGGATGGGCCGTTTGCGGGCATGGACACTCGTCGAGGACGCGCACGGCGTAGTGCGCTGGCCGCGGCGGTGAGGTCCTGGCGGCCGCCGCGCTTGTAGACCTTCCAGAGGAACACCAGGGTGGCCAGCAGGCTGAGAAGGCCGCACCCGCTCGTCGTCACGACCACGATCGCGGCCGTCGTCACCTCGCTCATCTCCTCGAGTCCTTTCCTCACCACCGCGACCGGGGCGGCGAGGGCCTGGCGCGGGATATCGTCGAGGACTTCTATATGGCGGCGGGCTGGCCTGCGCACGTCGTGAGCTGCGGAAAAAGCCACTGAAAAAGTTCCCGCCGAGGCGTGCGCTCGGCGGGAGAGGCCCATATAGAAGCGAGGGTCGTTGTTCACTCCCCAGTCCGGGAAGGGTGCGGCCCATGTTCGTGCACCGCGAGGGCGCAGCTGGTCACGACCAGCGAGCGAAACTCAGGTGCAACGCAATCGCGGGAATAGCGACTAGAACGAGTATGCCCGCCCCGCCACCGCCGACGCCGCCGGAGGAGGACGATCCCGGCCTGCTGGCCGCCGCGCGGGACGAGGCCGAGCGCCGGGCCGCGGAATCGGAGACCCGCCGCAAACGGGACCTGGACCTGCGTGACGAACTCGCCCTCGAGGACTTCTCCGGGATCGGCTGGGACCGCTACGCCAACGAGCTCGCCCGCTACGGAATCGCGGTCATGGTGGTGTGGATGCGCACAGGCAAGATTTTCGTGGAGTGCGCCCGTCTCTTCCGCGCCCAGGGCCGCAAGAAGTTCGCGTTGCCACCCTCACCGGAGAACTGGACGGACGAAGACCGCGCCGACATCGCGGCCGTCCTGGTCACCAAGGCGCTCACGACGTTCAAGCAGAAGGCACTGCGCGCCGGCGGCTGGACCTACGCGGGGGGCGCGAGCTTGAGCACCTACTTCATTGGGACCTGCACCTACGAGTTCCCCAACGCCTACACCCAGTGGATCGGTCAGTACGCGGCCGCCGCCGAGCGAAGACGCTGCGAGCAGGTCGTCGCCGACACTGTCGCGCGGCCGGCGGATCCCGCCACGGCGACGGCGCGCGCCGATCAGGTTCGCCGCGCGCTGGCGCGGATCCGTGACGACCGGACCCGCATCGTCGTCCAGCTCAAGGCCGAGGGCTACAGCCACGCCGAGATCGCCGAAGTCCTCGGCGAGAACGGCTTTCCCGGCGAGAGCGACAACAGCGTGCGCGGGATCTGGCAGCGCCACAAGCAACGGATGCACCAGGAAGGAGGAGCCGACGATGTCTGAACTCGCCCACGTCGTGCTGGCCACCGACCACAAGGTGGACATCCTCATCGAGGAGTCTTCGCTCGGTACCGCCGGCGCGCGTCAGCTGCGACGGCGTGTCTCCGACGAGACGGCGAACAAGGTCGTCGCGGACGCCGAGGCGGCACCGGACTCCACGGACATGCCCGCTCGCCCTGGACCGACACTCACCGCGGACGCGCTGGAGGGCTTGCTGCCGGCCGCGATCTCCGGCGACCGCGGCGCCATCGGCATGGTGCTGGTCATACTCCGGCCGATGGTCGTCAAATACTGCGTCACGCGGATCGGCGTGGACTCGTCGTCCATCGCCACGGCGGAGGACCTCGCCCAGGAAATCCTCATGTCGGTACTGGTCGCTCTGCCGCGCTGCCAGTACCGCGATGGCAGAACCTTCATGTCGTACGTCTTCGGGATCGCAGCGCACAAGGCCGCCGACGTCCGTCGCGCGGACGCCCGTGACCAGGCCGAAGCCGTCGACGAACTGCCCGACGTCGGCGACGAGGACAACGCGCCGGAGCGAAACGCCCTCGCGGACGAGCGTTCCCGCAGGCTCGGCCGCCTCTTCAGCGTCCTCTCGGCAAGACAGCGCGATGTCCTTGTGCTCCGCGTCATCCACGGCTTCTCAGCGAACGAGGCAGGAGAAGCCCTCGGCATGTCACCGGGCCAGATCCGTGTCGCACAGCATCGCGCACTCAACCAGCTCCGACGCGTACTGGGGAAGGACCCCGACTTCTGGAACTGACCTACGCCGTTCCCGTGGTGGAACGCGGCTCACCTGGGGAAACCGGCTGGCGGCGGAAGGTGCTGGAGGGGATCGAGCCGCCGGACAAGAACCTCATCGCGATCACCCCGTCCTACAGCCACGCCGATCTCTCGGCGACCGGCATGTCCCCGCACGACCTGCTCGACGTCGCGCGCCAGCGTGGCCTCGAAGGTCTGCTGGTGAAGGCGATCCGGTCGAAGTACGTCCCGGGACGCCGGTCGCCGGAGTGGATCAAGCACCCGTTGATCCAGACCCTCGAGGTCGTGGTGTGCGGGTGGCGTGCCGGGCAGGGCCGCCGCGACGGGATGATCGGCGCGCTGCTGCTCGGCGCCCACGACCCCGACTCCGGCGACCTCGTCTACATCGGCGACGTCGGCACCGGCTTCACCCACCAAGCCCTCGTCGACGCCCAGGAGAAACTCGCCCCGCTGACCCGGAAGACGAGCCCGTTCGCCGACGAGGTGCCCCGGGACCGCGCCAAGAACGCGAAATGGGTGACGCCGAAACTTGTAGGCGAGGTCGTCTACCGCCAGTTCACCCCCCGCGAACACCGCCTCCGCCACACCGCATGGCGGGGATGGCGCCCAGACAAGAACCTGGCAGACGTCCAGGTCCCCGGGAACGGCTAAGAGGCCTGGCTGGCGGTTCGCCGGCCGCCGGGCACCCGCCGCTTCCGCGAGCGTTGCTCCGGATCCGACAAGCAGCTTCGGTGGCGACGGGGCGTAACAAAATTGGCGGGCTTCCTGCGCTCACAGCAAGCCCGCCGAGGTCTGTGCCCATTCCGGTAAGAGTGGCCCAGCCCGTATACCAATGTCGCCCGACGATCTTCGCCAGCACAGAGGTAGCAAGTCCTGCTCTTGGGCAAACAACGCGGTGGAAGTTGACCAAACAACGTCGAAGTGAAGTCAAAACATCGCTCTCTGGTGCAGCCAGGTGTTCTGCAGGACGATGACGGGTGACGCGATGTGGACGAGGCCTGTCGGGAGCGCTCACTCCCTACTGGCGCTGTCTTGTCTGCCTGCGCGCAGCCCATTCCGGTACTGAGAAAGGCATGCGATGGTCCCGCCTTCCCGCGGGCGCCCGAGAGCGCCCGCATCCGCCTCGTTGATTGTCCGTTCGGTCTGGAGGCCTCGTTCAGCCCATGCGTTCAAGCTGGTCAGCTTCGGCCTGATCGCATGTTTCGTGGAGATGCTCATCCTGCAAGGACATCCCGTCGTCGTCGCCGTGTCTGCAGCCGTGGCGATTGCGACGACCGCAGGGCTCGGCCGCGGACTGGCCCAGCGCCAACGCGGCCTCATACCCTCCTAGAGCAAAGTTCGGTGTGCTCGCGAACTCCTTCGCGAGCACACCGAACCGCAGGTACGACTCCTTATGCCTCGTGCCGAGAAACCTCTCGACATGACCCGCGGCCCGGTCGCGGAGTTCGCTGCAGAACTCCGCGCGCTGCGCCGCTCCGCCGGCACGCCCACCTACCGGACTCTGGCACGGCGAGCCAATTACTCGATCACGGTCCTCTCCCAGGCCGCCGCTGGTATCGCGGTGCCGGCCTGGCCAGTTGTGAAGGCCTTCGTCGCCGCCTGCGGCGGCGAGCCGTCGGAGTGGGAACATCGCTGGCAGGCCATGCGTCGCGACCAGGCCATCTACGACACCGCCGCGGCCCAGGCGCCACCGAGCGAACCACCAGCCTCCGACACCTTCCAGGCGGTACGCAGGGCACAAGATCGCCAGATCGTCAACGTAGATCCGTCCGACGTCCAGCCGATTGTTGGCTCCTTCGGGCCGACCATCCCCACATGGGCGAAGCTTCAGCTCGGCGTCTTGAAGGTCTTCCTGCTGGATGACCACGAACTCGTCAGGACCGGGCTGCGCACCCTGGTGGAAAGCCAGCCGGACATGCTCGTAACCGGAGAGGCCTCCACTGCAGCCGAGGCGAAAGCACGGATCCCTGTGTCGAAGCCGGACGTGGCGATCCTCGACATCCGACTCCCCGACGAAGACGGGATCAGCGTCTGCAGGTTCGTCCAGACGAACGTGAAGTCACCACCGGCGTGCATGATGCTGACGTCGTACGCCGACGACGAAGCCATGATCGCCGCACTTTCGGCGGGCGCTGCCGGGTTTCTGACCAAGGACACACGAGGCGAAGACATTCTCAAGGCGATCCGGGTTCTGGCTCGAGGGGGATCACTTCTGCACCCCGCGCTGCGAAGCTCGGCGCTGGAGAGGCTGCGAAGGCGAGATCAGGATCTCGCCGCCCTGACAACCCGGGAGCGCGTCATCTTCGAGCTGCTCGGCGAGGGACTGAACCGCAGTCAAATCGCAGAACGACTACACCTCGCAGAGAGAACCGTCGATCGTCTCATTACCCAGACCATGAGAAAACTGAGGGTCCCGAAGCGCAACGAGTTGGTGGCGCTCGCCGCCCGTTTCCTGGAGCGTCGGCAGAACAACGCCGGTGCCCGAGCGCTCGCTGAGCGGCTCAACACCTTCTATGCCGACTGAGACCAGGAGGCCTTCACACCAAGGAATGAAGCCCTGCAGGTCGTTCCATAGCCGCGCTGGCTGGTCCGACGCTGCAAGAAACTTGTGATGAATCGGCTATGCTGACAGTGGCCGGTACGCAGGCCTATCTCCGAGCGCCGATCCCGCCCACGCCGGCGGCGCGTCGAGGACAAGGTTCACAGAATCGCGTACAACTGCTCGTCGGTTCGATCCATGTACCCCGGCGAGGCTGCGTGGGAACCTCGCGGTGAGGACATTGGACATGACCCCAGCCCGCAAGCGCAAAGAGATCATTCACGCCCGTCAGCACGCGTTCGACGTGACCTACCGGCAAGCCCGCCGCGACGTCGAAAAGGAACTGGCGATCACCACCAAATTCCCCCAACTCACCCCGATCTGGGACAAGGGCCTGGCCGACACACATTGGCCGATCCCGACCGTCAGTCAGCACCGCGCGGCCCTCGGCGCGATCGAGCTGGCGCTGCGCGACAGCTACATCCTCGACGGCGTGAAGCAGCGTGACCGGTGGCGCACGATCGACGGCCACATCGACCTCGACTGGGTCGGCGGCCCATACGCGTGGGAAGTCGTCCGCGAGCTGCTGTACTTCGCGGAGAACCCGGACACCGGCACCATCGAGCCGGGCGAGCTCCTGCCCGGGATCAACGCGCTCGGCGAGCTCAATGCCGTGTGGCTCGACGGTGTCCGAGTCCGGTTCCGGCCGTTCCGGCCGGTCGGGCTCACGCCCGGTCGGATCGCGATGTGGCGTCACCCCGACGAGGACGATCAGTTCGAGGAAGCTGACGACGAGCAGTCCGCTTAACCCGCCCTTCGGCCTGCCGACGGCCACCGTCGGCAGGCCGAAGGCAGTTCCGGATTCGGACGTCGTCAGCCGACGTGGAAGTCCTTGTGCTGCTGCTCGCCGTCCTCGGTCCATTTGATCCGCAGAACAGGCTCTTCGCCGCCCATGGTGAGCATGTAGGGCAACCTGCGTGTTTGTCCCTTGTGGATGACCGTGGCCGAGTCGCCGACGGCGAGATGCAGACTGGAGCTCTCACCCACCACTTCGTACTGAACCGCCTCGGCGTCCACGGAGCTGGTGTTGGTGATGTCGAACCAGCGGCGGGTGCTGTATTTCGCCTTTCCGCGCTTGTCCGTCCCCGAGAACTCGCGCTCGTGCTGAGGCTGCACGTCGAAATCCACGCCTGTCTTCGGCGCGTTCGCGGGCACGTCCACGGCGACCTTCGCAATGTCGTGGTCGATCGCCTGACGTACCTGGTGAGCCAGATCGCTGAGGTCGTTGAACTGTCCCAGCAGCCCTCGGTCCTGAAGGTCTCGTTTGAAGTTGCGGAGCGCATCGAGTTGCGTCGTGTCGACGTCGCTGGGCAAGGGCGCCTTTGAGAAGTAGAGGTGGACCGGCTTTCCCTGGTCGTTGGCGCGCTGGATCTCCTCAGCGGTTCCCGAGACAGCGGCCGGGGTGGGGGACCCGAGCCTGCTGCCGAACACAGCGAACACGATGTCGGACTCGTCGACCCCCTGGGTGTTGATCAGCTCCTGGGGGTGCCCACCGAGGACTGGAACTGCCGCGGATTCCCAGCGCCATGGCTGCAGGATGATGCGCTTGTGGTGGGCGTTGGCGGTGTTCCAGCTGTAGATCGCCTTCTCGATCGCGTCGCGGGCTTCCGTGACGTCACCCGGGGAGGCGATCATCACGCGCAAGACGTGTGCCGTGTAACCCATGTGTCACCAATCCCGCGAAGTATTGAGGCCAACGTTCGTTTGAGGTGGATTGAGCATCGTTCGCAGGTTGTCTGCGTCGAAGAGGTAGGCGTCGAAGCCGCCGCCGCGGTCGGCCTCGCGGACGCTAACGATCGTCTTGTAGGTCTCCAGCATTCGCTGGTAGGACTTCAGCATCCGCATATGTGAGTTGCCGTGGTCGTGATCGGCGTCGAAGTGGTATGCCAGAGGCTCCCAGCGGCCGTCGTCGATGAGGTATTTGGCGAAGCTGGCGAGACGCCGTTCCTGCGGGTTGTTGTGATCGAACCCGCGGAACAACAACGAGCGCGAGAACCCAGCCCCCAGTTCGGCTTCTGCGTCCTCGCCAAGCCGATCGACCGCAGCCTCCAGCACAACGAACATGTCCAGGATGTCCATCACCAAGGCGCAGTCAGCCGGCGGCATCTCGGGCTCGACTCCGATGAACTCCTGGTGGTACTCCGAGGTGAAACCCTGCCGGAGCACCTGCATCCTACGTTCGTGGTGCCGGGTGTCCTCTTTATTAGAGGTGAGCCGTTTCAAGATCTCGTGCTGCAGTTCCAGGATGCGCCGTTCCACCACGGTTAGGTTCTGAGGCGCTACCGACTCCGTCTCGGGCGCTCGAAGATCGACGTCGCGTCCGAGTAGTCCATCGATCGCTTCACGCAGCAAGGTGCTGATGGTCGTGTCGCGCACCTGGGCGAGGCGATCAAGTCCGGAGCGCGCCTCTTCGTCAATCCGCAGTGTCAGCGTTGCCATCCTCTCAGCGTATTACGTAATACGACATGTAGTCAATACTGCGTTGTGAACTACGTCCTGCGTACTTCACTCGACCGGCGGCGTACTTGTCTGAGTACTACCGATATCTTGGGTTATCGGTAGTAGTGTCGGGGCAGAGGAGACCAGCAGTGAACGAGCCTGAATCGCACGAGAGCGCACTGGAAGGTGAACGCGTGCGCAGCCTGAACGAGCCCGCCGGTCGCATCCCGGTCTTCGAGGACGAGGCCTGGACCGTCTTGCAGACGATGCCGCCGTCGGAGAACGTCGTCGACGCCTGGCGGGCCATCCAGCTCGACGCCCGGGAGGGACGGCCATGACCGCCCAGCGCAGGATCGAGACCGTCGAGACCGTCTTGTCCGGCGAGCAGATCGTGCAGGCCGACGGCCGGTGGGACCGCGTCCACGGCGTCGACCACGAGCGAGAGAAGGACGCGGTGTTCGTCACCGCCGATCTCGCCCGCGACGTCCGCTACGCGGTCGGAACCCTCGTCACGATCGTCTGAGCGAGAGAAAGAGGAAGACCTGATGCCCGGTCTCGCCAAGAGCGATGCCGCCGCGATCAGCGGCTGGCTGCAGACCGACGCCGGCGTCGCTCCCGACCGGGCCGAGGCCGCCGGCCGGGAGCTGGCCGCCTCGTGGGGCGAAGGCGACCTCGCGTACCAGACGGGGGCTGACATTCTCGGCGATCACCTCACCGACGACGAACCGCGCCCGAAGCTGCTCGCCGACGACCTGGCGGCCGCGTTCAGCATCACCTTGGAGGACTGACTCATGGCCGCGCCGTTGCTCGAGCATCCGCGATCGCAGGACGCCACCGGCGAACTCGCGGCGATCATCTGGCAGCTGGAGGCATATGCCGGGCACTGGCTTCCCCTCGACGAGCTGTCCGCGGTCACCAGCTGGATGGAGGACAACCGCCTGGTGCGGGCGACCGCGCAGCACCCGGTCGTCGTCGTGGCGGGCTGGATCACCTACGGCAAGGACCTTTCCGACGCCATCGTCCGGGCACCGCAACGGGAGATCGTGACCACGACCGTGCCGCTGAGGTCCGCGCCGCCGGTGGTCACCCGGCCCGCATGCTCGCCGGAGGCGATGGCCGCGCTGCAGCAGGCCTTCCGCGACCACGAGTGGTCTGCGGGTTTCGGCGGGGTCTGCGTCGACTGCAGCGACACCACCCTTGGCGACGACGGCCAGATCCGCTGCCACCGCGACAACGTCGTGGCCTGGCCGTGTGGTCCGGTCCGGGACGCGTTCGCCCTCGCAGGACTGCCCATCCCGAACGATGCCGGGCGGCAGCCACGACTGGCACTCGGGGACTTCCTCGACCCGGCCGTCCACGCTGAAGCCCACTTTTCCTGACACTGCAACGAAAACGATGCACTCAGCTCCACTTCGCGAAACGGAGAGCCATGCCTGGGCGGACTGCAACGGCGGCCCGGCCTGCTCAGCCCGATGTGGTGCCCATGTGGAGCCGAGCTTGTTCCCTGACCGAAACCTCTTGTCCAGTAAGGAGATCAGCCATGGCCGACACACCGAAGGACATCGCCGCGCACCTGCGCACGCTCGACACCGAAAGCGACGGCGCTACCTACCTCGACACGCTGGGCCTGGACCACGACGGCCTGCTCGCCGTCGCGGCCGAGCTGCAGCTCACGCGCGTGGATCGGCTGAGCAACACCGAACTTCGGAATCGGGTGCTCAGGCAGGCGATCGGCGCCCGCCGCAAGTTCCAGGGCCTGCGTGACGGCTGGCAGTGATCGACCCGACCTTGGCCGCGAACACCACGACGAAAGCTGGAGCATGACGACCATCCCCGCCCGCGAGGACCTGCTGTGGGCCGCCCGCGCCTGCGACGACGCGCTCGGCCGGTTCGCCGGCGACGAGCCCGGCCGGGTGCGGGCGGGGGAGTTGCTCGCCGGCGCGGCGAAGGCCTGCCGGGTTCTCGCGGCCGCGCTCGACACCGACCCGACCTTGGCCACCGAGCCGTCGTCGACCAGTCGGCTGCGCCTGGTGGATCTGGTCGTCGAGCTCACCCGGCAGCTGCGGCCGCTGCTGGTCCAGGCCGAGCTGGACGACAACGCCTTGGATCGCTGGGACGAGGCCGAGGCGCTCGCCGCACGGCTGCACGAGCTCGTCGACGAGGCGATCGCGACCGTGCCGCGCGCCGATCACGCCACCGAGGCCGGGTCCCGGCAGATCTCCCGGGCCCGGCTCGCCGCACAGGACGGCCTGGTCCGGGACGCCGCGGCCGCGTTGCGTGCGGCCGTCGACGCCGCGCTGCAGGTGCCATACCCAGATCCGCTGGCGCTGTCGCTGGACGCGATCGCCTCCCAGCTCGAACGGCATCACGCCGACCTGGCCGCGGTCTCGGTCGACGTCGGGCCGGAGGATGACGGGTTGCTGGATCCGGATCGGCGGGCGGAGCTCGCGGCCGCGGGGGAGTTGCTGATCGCCGAGGACGCGGCCCCGGCCTGGGCACGGCCCACGATCGACGCGGCCGCGCTGTGGTTGCACACCGCCTACGAATCGGCGAACACGAAGAAGGCGCACGCCAACGCGCTCGGGATCCCGCGCGCTGATCAGCGGCTGTGGCGCGGGGAGCCGACCCACCGCAACGTGGTCGAGGTCCCGGCCGCGACGGCGTTCTTCCCGTGGTGCGTGGCGATGGGCCTGGACCCGCACACCGACATGACCCGCGAGCGGCTGCGGGCCTGGCTCACGCTCCAGGACGAGGCGAAGGTCGCGAAGACCACGCAGAAGGCCCGCCTGGGCGCGGTGTCGGCCTGGTACCGGGAAATGCGCTACCAGGGCAAGACCGGCTTCGAGGTGCCCGCCGCGCTGCCGCAGGAGGAACGCCGCACCCTCGGCGTGCTCAAACCCGCCCCGGCGACGCCGACCGTGCCGGTGACGATGGGACAGGTCCGGGCCCTGCGGATCTCTGCCGAGCGCTATCCCGGTCCCGCGCGCCGCCGCTACCGCGCCGCGGTCGCGGTGCTCACCGCCACCGGGATCCGCGCCGAGGAACTCTGCGCCCTCAACCGCCGCGACCTGCTTCGCGCCGGGCCGGACGGCGCCCCCGCACTGTGGATCGACGGCAAGGGCCGCAAACGGCGGTGGGTGAAACTGCCCGGCATGGCCGTCGAGCTCCTCGAGGACTATCTCGCCGAGCGCGACGCCGCCATCGCCCAGGTGCCGGCGCTGCCCGGTCAGGTCTCGGCGAAACCTGCCGAGCAGCCGCTGTTCACCACCGCCACCGGATCCCGCCTCGGCGCCCAGCAAGTCACCGACATGCTCCGCTACCTGTGCCGGCACCTCGTCCGGGCCGCGGCCGCCGCGACGTCCAGCACCCTGCGCGGGCACGCCGCGCAGCTGCGCCCGATCAAAGACACCGTTCACCCGCACAGCACCCGGCACTTCTACGCCGTCACCGCCGAGAACAACGGCGTCCCCATCCGCCAGATCAGCCTCGACCTAGGCCACTCCTCCGTCGCCGTCACCGAGGCCTACCTCGAACACGCCCGCGCCCTGCTCGGCTCCGCAGCCGCCATCGTCGCGGACCTCATCACCGCCGGTGAAGACCTCACGCTCATCCCTACCCTGAAATAGATTCCGGAGCAGTTGCAGCGTCATACAGGGGTTCTGCAGGCCCCGCCGACGTCGTAATGCGGCGAATACCGCCGCTGCGGCGGCATGCAGCTGCGGAATCCGTTCGGTGGCCGCGCCAGCGGCATAGCGATCTCACGGGAAATGATCCCGTTGATCGATCGTGACAATTTCGAGGCCTGAACGCGTAGCGCTTCAGGCCGTGTTTGACGACTCCAGGGTGGCAGACGCTGGTTGTCTGTTTGCGCCGTGACACGACGAGTTTGAAAGGCGGCTTTGGCGAGGCAAGCCCGACTTTGAAGAAAGTTCCCCTGTGGGAGAAGGTCGCCATTGCCAGCTCATCATGCCCTGGTAGAGGGCTTCGGGCCCGCCGAGTTCGGGGCACGGGCAAGGTATGTAAAAAGCTCCTTGAAAATTGAAAACTTATAATTCGAGGAGCCCGGCAATTTTCACCGGACCCCTCGAAGAAGAGCAATTTATCGCGTGCCCGGGACGTCTTTCGTCTTTCTGCACGGCGTGCCGGGCGCACCGCCGCCGGAACCAGTGATCCTCTTCCTCTAGAGGATGATCACTTTCTTGGTCTCGTTCTCGGTTTTGAGCGAGACTTCGGCTCCGTCGTCCTTGACCGCTCTGTACAGCACCTCGCCGTAGCCGATGAGTCGGCGGACCGCCTCGGTCAGCGTGACGCCTTCCTTGTCGATCACGTGCTGGAGCGCCTGGACGGTTTCGGGGTTCACCGCGACGTTGATCCTCTTCGGCGCCTTGGGCTTGGGATCGGCCGTGTTGTTGGTCGGCAGGGTGGTGGTCGCTTCCGTGGTGGCGGGCGTCGCGGTCGTGGGCATGATCTCTCCTTCTGGCGAGTCGTCATCCTCGCTGCCGCTGAGGAGCGGCCGACTGGTGTCGGCTCTGACGTCTCCAACAGCGAGGGCGTGTCGCTTACGTGGCCAGTGTGTGGGTAGTCGGCGCGTGGACTCTACTTGTTACGTGCCCTGGCCGCACAGGTTCAAACCTTTCAGGCCAGCTCCTCCCGAGCGATAACAGCACGTCACAGCCTAAATCCTCGCCGCTACCAGGTCCATCTATGTGGGCTGTACGTACATCCACTCAACCACTTTTCACTCGAAAGGGCCACTGCTTTGTTAGACGAGTCCCATCCAGGAGACACTTCACAGGTTTATCTCAGGCACATCGAAGCCACGTACGACACACTTGGAAGCCACGCTTCAGGTACAGTCACTGTGTGGTGGAGTTCACAAGCTGATCGTTACTCCGCCGCCCCCGAGGAAACCGAACCGACCCCCAGCCCCCGACCGTTCGACACCAGGAGGACTTCGATGCCCCAGCGACACACTCCGCAGGTCCAGCTGACCGGCACCGAAGCGGCGGCGTACGTCGACCAGAATGAGTACGAGGAACTCACGGCCAGAGGTAGAGAAGACGCTGCTCAGGTCCGTACCTCGCCTCTGATCGAGATCACCCCGGAACCCGGCGCATGAACGCCGGCGAACCACCCGGAGCCGACGTGCCCCGCCACCCGGAGGCTGATGCCGAGGGCGACCGCCCCGGCATCAGCCGCTCCGTATGGACATCGGAAGAGGACGATCGTGAAGTCCTGGATCAAGAAGACGGCTATGCGGATCACTCGCTGGCGTCACCAGGGGACTCGCCCCTGGTGACGTTGGAAGCGTGGAACGACGTCGGAGGTCCAGCACCCTCAGACCACCGGCTCGTCGTCCTCGCTCACGAGGAGAAAACTCGCGAGAGTAAGCACCGGGCGTGGATGCAGCTGCTTGTCCTGATCGGCGTCGGCGGCATCCTGCTAATCGTGTTCGTCCTCGTCCTCATTCCCGTCTGGAATCACGCAGAACTCGCCTTAGAGCTCGGCCGAATGATCCTTCCCACGCTCCTGGGATCAGCCGCCACCATCGTCGGCGCGCTCTTCATCGCCAAAGGACAGGACAAACCCTGAGCTCGTGGAGCTGAGTGGTGCCCTTTCCCGCAAGGACGCCGCTCAGCTCCACGAGACCGGGCACCGGGTGGGCACCGTCGGCCACTCCGGGCACGACATCACCTCGTGCTTGTCGCTCCAGGAAATGACGCCGCGCGGCGGCCTCGCCGCCCGGTACCTCGGCACCCGCGCCCGCGGACCACTCTTCCTCACCGTCCGCGCGGCGAAAGGCTCGTCGAAGGGCACCGTCCGCCCTGGCCGACCTCGACCCGGACACCGGCCGCGGCCGATACGGCTACGATGCTGCCCTCAAAGCGCTCAAGAAAGCCCGACCTCGATCAGCTCGATCCTGTTCTTCGCGTCGCTGCCCGGATCGATGAACATCAGCAGCGCGGTCACGGCCGCAGCCGCGATCAGCGCGACCGGGACGACGATGACCACGATCGCCCACCACCACCTGCCCCCGCGGTCGCGGTCGCGCCATCGTCTGGCTCGAAGAGCGGTGGCCTGTACCGGTGGCGAGCAACCGGGCATGCAGGTTCCGGGTTCGACGTTCGGGGTCGGACGACGGTTTTCAGTTTTCGTCGCACTCCCGCCGCTCGGCGTTGTTCAGCGCGCCGCTGTCTTGGAAGGTGGCATCACCACAAGGTGGTGACGCGGACGGGGCGGGGCATGGCTGACCAGTTGCTGAGCAGGGCGGCGTTGCTGCGGTACTGGCGGACCGAACTCGCCGGGATCAGGCAGGGCGCGGTAGCCAAAGCGGTCGGAGTTGTTAGCCCGACGACGATCCACAATTGGGAGACCGGCCGCACGGATGGTCCCAACCTGCGTCAACTGGCTGCCTTGGATGAGTGGTTCGGCGCTGGTGGCGCGCTGCGTGGCGTGTACCTCGCCCTGCGCACGCCCGACGCGCTGCTGCCCGCCGAGGACTGGTGGTGCAATTTCCAGGGTGAACCCGGACCATGCTGGGCGTGGTTGCGGGTTTCGGGCGCCCGGCCCAGCACCGCGCACGTCGAGGCCGGGCCCCTCCGGGTGGACTGTGAGATCCCGGTCGAATCCGGGCTTTTCCTGCAGGCGTACGCGTTCGCCAGCAATCCGGCGGTGCACGCGCGGATCGACGGCGGCGGCTGGGTCGACTTCGGTCACGGGATCCTGCCGAGCACTATCGGCGCCCCGGTGGTGGACGCGGTCGATGTCGCGGTCGTCGGGCCTCGCGGCGAACTCGACCAGGCGCTCGTGGCGGCCTCGAAGACGTGGCTGCCACACTGGAAGTACCAAGGCGACTCGCAGTGGTTCTTCACCATGAGGACAGACCTCGGTCGGCGGGTCGAAGTGGCGAAGAAGACGCTGTTGGCCGCCGCGAAGGCGGTGGTGTCCACGAAATCCGACGTTAGTTCCGCGGCCGCGTCGCTGGAGGACGTACCGCGCCACTGGGGTGGCGAACGCTACCGGGCGCTACGACAGGCGCGTGGCCTGAGTCTGCTGGACACCGCCGAACTCGCCTCCGAGGCGGACATGTCCCTGCCGCCGGTTACGAAAGACCACGTTCACCGGCTCGAACGCGGCGCTATGCCGCGCGTGCCGCAACTGGTTGAGCGGCTCGACGCGGTGCTTGGCGCAGACGGACGGACATGCACGGCCGAGGTCGCCGAGATCCAGGGCGCAGGTCGGTTCACCGAGATCACCTTCCCCGTGTACTGGGTGGGGCCGGTGTGGGTGCAGTTCCTGCGCGCTGGGCATGCTCACGACCACAGTGCCACACTGCTGTGGAGCCCGTGGCACAAGCGCCTCGACGTCCGCGACGGCGTGGTGGTGACAACGCGGCGCTCGGAGCCGGCGATGCCGCCGCTGCGGGTCGAACTGCAGCCAGGGTGGCGAGTGCGCGCGGGAGTCGGCGTCCATCCGCGGGCGGTGGACGTCACCGAGGGCTGGGGGCTGATCAGCCGCGAGGTCGGATTCCCCGCGCTCGCGTTCTACTTCTCCGTGATGGAGCGGGCGATGCGCGCACCGCGTCGCACTTAAGAGGCTGCTCGTGCATCTGAGATTCAGCACCCCGAAACAGGAGGATCTTTCCGTGTCGGTTCCGTCGGAGCGGCGTGTGGTGGTCCGACGTCGATCCACCAAGACGCGAAACCCCGGAGGGAGTCCCTCCGGGGTCCGGTTGGATGGGCACCGCGCCAACGGTGATCCATCGCTTCCCTTGGCTCGAGCCACAGCATTTAGTTCGTGCCCAGGGGACCGGCCCTTCCGGACCGGCGCAAGCAACTTTACCTCTGAACAGGGGGTGAGATCCGGGGAATCCGGATGGTTTTGGACAGCAGTTCGGTGTGTCCAAAATCGACCGTGGCGGCGCTCAACCTGGGTAAATACCAGATCAGGTTGCCCTAAGCAGCGGGTTCGCTCGCCGTTGTGACAGCGGTTCACTCTTCCGCGCTCATGATCTTGGACGCTGCAAGCTCGCCGATTAAGGCCGGTGAGACTCCGATTCTGGACAGTAGTTCGAGGAGATATCCCTCCTTCTCCTCGCCGTGATCTCCTGGCCAGGCTTACGATGGGCCTGCCCTCACGAGGCGTGCCGCACGGCAGCGTGAGGGTTGTTCCGTTCTTGGTGCGCCAACACCTGGGCGGAGCAGGCTGAGATCACAAGTCTTGAGCCACAGCACCTTTCGTCCTAGCCGCCCAATGGCACGCCGGGCGGCCCTCAAATCGTTCAGGGGAGTTCCTGTGACGTTGTCTTCTGTGCCGGACATGCCCGGCACCGTCCCAGCCCGGCCGCCGACGCACAGCGTCACGTGGCCGCAGGTCACCATGACCCTCGGCGTGCTCTTCTTCACCGGGTGGATGCTCACCCGCGGCTACGACTGGTACCTGGCGCTGCTGATCGCCAGTTGCGCCGTCGTGGTCGGCACCGGCCTGGTCTACCTCCCGCGGGGGCTCGTGCGTCTCGCCCGCGCGATCGGCAGGGAGGACCAGTGACGGAGAATCGGGATCACCCGAAACCCACCCTCGAAATGGTCCCCGTATCGCGGCCGCGCCCCTCCAGCCCCCAGCGGGACCTGCTCCAGCAGGCGAAAAAGCTGATCGAGAAAGACGTCCGGCTGACCTGGCTCAAGCGCAGGCCGGCGGACCAGGCCCTCGATGTCGCGGCGATCTTCTTCCTGGCGGAACGGACCGGGTTCGGGATGGACTTCGACGCGGTCATGGAGATCGTGCAGATGGCGATACGGGTCGGCGTCGAGGGCGCCGACCGGCGCGAGGGTGCCGGTGTCCTAGGCGCGCTGGAACTGCTGATCGAGACTCCCGACGACGTCTCCAAGGTCGTCCAGCTGGCCATGGACCGCGCCCAGATCGGCCATGGGCAGGTCGCGGCGAAGACCGGCATCAACCGCTCCCAGGTGTACAACCTCAGCAAGCAGGACGGGGCGCTCCCTCGCGAACCCGACCAGCTGCTCAAGTGCCTGCACGCCTGCAAGATGCCGACAGTGCAGATCGACCTGGTGGTCATGCAATGGCGGTTGTTGCGGGAACGTCGACGACGTGGGCTGTCGCTTGAGCTGCCGAGCCTCCCGATCCCAGTTCAGCGAAACAAACCGGCCATGCCGGTCGTGCCGACCGCCGAAAGGGAGATCGTCCCGGAAGACCACCCGGCGGAGCGGGATGCAAAAGCCGGCGACATCTCGAGTAGCGCCTCGAACATTCCGTTGGGCATCGTGCCGTTCCTCGCGCCGAGACCTTCCCGGACGCGGCAAACGGTGCTTCGGCTCGCCGAAGGCCTCCGAAAGCGCGGCGCGATGATCGCCATGCTGGTCATCATGATCCTCATGTTGTTCCTGCTCGCCGCGGACGACCTGCTGCCCAGCGAAACCATGACGGTCCTCCCGGTCTTCTCCACCGCGATCGCCGGCGGAAGCCTGGTCTTGACCTACACCGTTATCCGCAACATGCGGCAGGAACGTGGTGGCCAGGCCGAAGCTGGACGATCTCGACGTCCGGCTCTATCCGAGATGGAGTTGGGAACCGACTCCGAAGAGCAGAAGGTGGCCGTCCGCTCCACCGACGGCGTCTACAGACCACGCCTGGCGAGCTAGCCGGCCCTGGTCCGAGATGACAACGCAGAGAGGCCCGGCGTGACGAACACGCCGGGCCCTCTCTACGCGCCGCCGCACCCCGGCATCGTCGGCGCTGAACGACGACGGGCGGAAACTAAGGACCGCCCACTAGGTCGTACGCCAGGTAACAGTCATTGGAGGCCTCGACGATGACCTTCGTCGCTGTCTCGCCTTGTGGAAGGACGCCAGCGGTGAAAACGGGGTGTGAGGACCCGAGCATGGTGAAGATGTCATCGACCTTCACCAGCTCCCTGCCGTCGCCTTCTCCCAGGGCCAGTCCTGCACGAGGCGTGCAGTACGGCTTTGACCGCTGTTCAGGGGTCTTTTCGTCTTCGCACCATTGCGCGCCGGCGCAGGTCAGGTTGTTGCGGTAGTCCCTGCCGTTGTAGTCGACCTGATACGGAAGACCTCTCTCTCCCGATAGGGCGTAGCCGAAGTGGTTCGCCACCTTGGGGATGAACGCGGCACCACACAATGCGCCGAGAGCGACCAGCGTCGCGAGCGCCACTATCGCACCACGCCGGGGGATCCGGCGGCGGCGGGTCGTGTGCCGGTCGTCGGTGTCTTCATCGTCGTGGCGCGGTGTGGGCGCAGATTCCCGGCCCGGCATGGTGGCCCCTTTCGGCATGATGAAGTGCTCCTAACCACGGTAGCCGCGGCGCCCCTCCCGGCGCTCCGGCAAGGCGAGTAGCCAGGTTGGCCCCCTCGTAGCTGCGAGGGGGCCAACCTCTTCCTGGTCGGTTAAACCGCTGCTCGGCGTTATCCCGGAAGGCCCCGGGTGTCGAGGAAGTAGTACTTGGCGCCGGCACCGGCCCTTTGGGCCACGATGTTCATCGGGATGTTTTCCTCGTTGGCGGTGTGGTAGCTGACCTTGATCCTCGACCAGTCGTGGGTGTTGCCGGCGGGGTTCTCGGTGACGATCATGACGTGGTCGATGTGGCCGTCGGCCCCGTTCGCCCAGTCCGCGAAGACCAGGTCGGCGATCAGGGGAGTCTCGCCCGCGTAGCCGCGGAGACGCTTGCTGTAGTAGTAACCGAAGTACAGGAACTCGTGGGCGATGGTCCAGGTCCTGCTGTTCGAAAACCTGTTGTACTGAAACCACTTGTCCGGGCCGTCCGGTCCGGGGCTGCCGACGTCCGGCCAGCCACCGGCGCGCATGACCTGGGAGGCGAAGTTGGTGCAGTCGTTGCCGAAACGCTCGTACGCCGGGTTGTAGTTGAGGGCGAACGTGAGGGCGTAGCGGGTCGCGGTCTGGCGGTCGATCGGCACACCCCCGTTGATGCCGGCGGCAGGGGCGCTGCTGGAGGGCTTGGCTCCGGGGTAGTTCGGCTGGAGGTCCTTGGGGAGCGGGGGCTCGCTGGCCAGGTCACGGGGTGTGGCTGGCTTCAGCTTGACCGGGTTCACGTAGGGGATGGGGGCAGGCGTGTCGGCCGAGATGTCCAGGGCGTCGGAGGCGAGGACCCAGCCGGATCCGTGGCGCTGAAACTCGAGTACATGCGGCACCCGGTAACGGGTCGCGGCCGCCGAGTCCGGCGAGTCACGTCTCGTGAACGCCAGCTGGGTCTGCTCCTGGACCGTGACCCGGGCGGTGTCGCCCGTGACCGTCACCACCGGGGACACCAGGTCCACCCGGGCGTCCCGGTACTGGGCATAGGTGCCGACGGTCGTGGCCCGGAGGCGGTCCAGCCCGGGGATCTCCGTGGCCAGGCGGGCGGAGAACGGGCCGGTCGCCGATACGGATGTCAGCGCCGAGGCGGACAGCGCCGCAGGACGGGAATCGGTGACACGACTGGCCCGGTCCTGCAGATACTGCTGGGTCAGCGACAGCAGGCGCCCGGATTCGTTAACGGGCGCGGCCTGCGCGACCGCGGTCACGCAGAGCGGCGCGACCACCGCCGCCGTCGCGGTCAGCACCGCGACCCTGGTTCTGTTTCTTTCTCTGCTGAAAAAGCGCAAAATACCTCCTAGTGTGAATACGAATACCGCATACTCGGGTACCGCAAACTCAGTTCTACGCGGTACGCAGAACTGAGAGCTACCGGCGAGTTCGTCGAGTCGCCAGCGATTGGGGATTGCTCGCTATAAGGGGGTCGAAATAGGTAGTCCGGCGAACTGCCCGTGGTCGGCATGGGTGACGGAGCGGCGCGTGGCCGCAGCAACACCCCGCCATCAGGGTTCGCAGTCTCGTGGGCAGCCGTTTGACCTGCTCAGGATCCCGTCCCCAGGGGTGCAGGCTCATGCAGAGAAGCGCTGCCGAACCCGTGGAGATTTACGCTGGACCCATCGGATCAGCGGATATTCGCCGCCCCGAACCGCCTCCGCGACGAAAACCGCAAAATCGGCGATAAGTAGCAGAAACCCCAGCAGAGTCAATCCGTGAAAAGGTGTACATGCCCCCTCGCTTCCCTCTCCCGGATCAACCCTATCGGCGATAATTCACCAACGTCAAGACTGTTCTGTTGCTTAGCGAATGAACACTCCAACTGGCGTAGCTGTCGTGACTTATGCCTTAGGCATGGCTTGAAACCAAGCACTTAAGACGACTTGGCCGAGCTCATCACTCCTGCGACCAAAGGCTGTCCCGCGCAAGCTCGGCTCGTTGAAATCTGGGACACGGCAGGGGAAGGGGCTGGGCGTGGTTGAACACGTCCAGCCCCCTTCGGGTTCGTTGTCGTGCCGGTCCCGCCCGCTCGCGCTGCTCTGGGCGAGGTCGACCTCGGGTCGAAAGTGCACTTGTCAGATAATGACGTATTATCTGACAAACAACCGAGTGGCTCCTGCGAGAACGCCTCCGCGGGCTGCGCCCCTTTCGCGCGTGTTATCTGACAAGTACGGAATCGAGGTCTCGATGGGCACCGAACGGCACCTCGCCGTCGCGAAGACCTTCGGCGCGGCCGGCGCGGAGGAGACGTCCTTCGGCGTGCCGACGGCCGAGGCGCTCGCGTCGTTCCTGCGGCACCTCGCCGGGCGGCGCGGCCGGTCCGGCCGGATCACCTCGCCAGAGACCGTCCGCGCTTACACCTCCGCGTTGCCGACCGCGTTCGCCGGGATCGGTCATCTCGGCGAGCTCGCCGTCGACGGCGGCGGCCGCGAGCGGCTGCACGCCAACGTCCGCACCGCCTGGGGGAGGGCGGCGCCGGCGACGTTCAACGCCAAGCGCGCCGCGGTCGCCAGCGCCCTGGCCTACTTCGGCGACCAGGAATGGCTCACCGACCCGACCGCGGTGCTCGCCGGGCTCACCCGCCAGCCCCAGCCCAAACCCGACGACACCCGGGTCCGCGACCGCGAGCGGATCGACCGGCTCATCGCCGACAAACGCCGCCCGCTCGAAGACCGCACGCTCTGGTCGATGCTCTACGCCACCGCCGCCCGCGCCGAAGAAGTTCTCCGTCTCGACATCGAGGACCTCGACCGCGCGAACCGGCGCGCCCGCACCATCCGCAAGGGCGGCAAGGCCGACGACCTGCTCTACGACATCCGCACCGCCCGCATGCTCGGCCAGCTCATCGGCCGCCGCACCACCGGCCCGGTCTTCCTGTCGACCCGCGTCGCTCCCGACGACGGCACCGTCCTCGCCCGCGACGTCGACCCCGTCAGCCGCCGTCGGCGCATGACCTACCGCACCGCCGAACGCCACCTCGGCGCCGCGACCGACGGCTGGGACCTGCACGACCTGCGCCACTCCCGCCTCACCCACGCCGGAGAAGACGGCGCCACCGAAGCCGACCTGATGAACCTCTCCGGCCACGAAGACCGCCGCACCCTCCAGCGATATCTGAAGCCCAGCAAGGAGGGCACCCACCGCCGCCTCGACGAGCTCGACGCCCAACGCGGCGCTCGAACAGTCGGCGCCGATGAACTTGCGGCCCGAATGGCCACAGGGGTCGATCACCACCCGAGTTAAGAGTCTTGTCCGTTGCGCCAGTTCTTCCGGCGAAGCCGGGCGGCGATCATCCGAAGACGGCCGTGCTGTCGGCGCGGGACGGAACTCGCACCGGTGATCTGCTTGGGTTCCTCGACGCACGAGCACTCGATCTCCTCGGTGGTCGGCTCGTCGTCGGGCGCGCCGTTGATGGCGGCCACGATGCCCTTGACCGCCCAGAGGATCGGAGGGACGCCGAAAAGCAGCCAGGGGCTCAGGGAAACGAAGCACATCACCATGAAGACCAACAGCAGCGCCGCGATCGCTGCGATCACCTTGTCGTTAGATCCACCGCTCATACGCAATTGATATCCCGACAAAGGATTCGTGCAAAACCGCAAGGATGAAGACGCCCGCGAAAGCCTTTAGTGTTAACGAGTGGACAGATGCGTGATTCATCAACCGATCTTGAAGTATGTGATACGTGAATCCGCCCGGACGATCATGAAATCGTTCCCGACGTCACAATTCGCAGTTTGCCGTAGAGCGTCCGAAATCTTATCTGCGCATCCCTGCTGCCGTCTCTTTCCGGCGGCTGATGAAGCCAGGGGTACCGCGCCTTCATGTCTTTGACGAGTTCCCGGACGACCCGGGCGCCGCTGTCCCTGAAGGCGACCTTGATCGCTTCCCGCTCCTCGGGCGTGGCGTCTTCGGGGACGGGCGGGCGCTCCTCGGGTTCGGTGAGGAGCAGATCGAGGCGGTTCTTGGCGATCGTGGGGATCGGGCGGTACATCGCGCGCTTCTTCTTGTCTTCCAGCGCTTGACGGCGTTCGTCGCAGGCACGCTTGATGCATTGAGCACGCTCAAGTGTGTCGATGCCCCACTTCTTCAGCTCCCGCCAGTGGATCAACGTGGAGCTGGTCACGGAGTCCTGAAGCTTCTCCTGGGCCACGCCTCTCTGGTAGACCCGGAAGATGTTCCCGCCGAAGGGGATCGCCTCGGAGTAGCAGTGGCTGTCGCATGCGGCGCCGACAAGGCTGCGGACCTCCGGGTCGTCGAGATGCTCCTCGAGGTGGAAGACCTCGATTACGCCTGCCTCTTGGGACAAGTTCGCGTCGGCGCGGAAGGCCTCGGCCGCCGGTAGGGTGATCTCCCGGTAGCGCTCGATGATCTCGGCGAACGCCTTCCAGCGATGCTTCTGCCCGGCAGGCGGAGCGGACGAGGGCAGAACCAGCAGCACGCAGGTGAAGCCTTTCAGGCTTTTCACCGGCTGCTCGCCGTCCAAGCCCAGGTACTGGTCGATGCTACGCACCGTGACGTGCACCTGCTTCGCCCTGGCAGCGGCGACGACAGACTTCGCGGTGTCCTCCGCGGCCAGGCCGCGGTCGTAGAACAGCACCCAGTGACTCTTCGGAGCACCGTTGGGCGCGACCCAAGGGTCTGATTGTCGACGCGTAACCTCCTGCTCGGACTCATCGGGCTGAACTGCATCGGCGCCGGCACCGGCGGGGTCGGGGGCATCGGCCATAGGCGAAGTATGGAGCAATTGGCAAGCTAGCTCCACGTCCCAACGCAACTTGCAGAGTGGTTTACCTGAATTGATCATGAGATGCCGGAATTCACGCAAGTTGCGCCCAGTTCACGCTTCGCATATAGCGGCGCCGATTCACGCAATTCGCATATGCACACTTGTATTCATTGGTTCCTGACTTACGATTAGCCACGTGGCCGAACAGATCGCAACACGTTATGGTGCGCTCGGCTGGGAATTGTCCCACGCCGTGATTCTAACGATGGCTCTGACGGCACGCGACGGTTTGAGCGCCCTAGACGGGACTCATCGTCGACTGGGGCTGATGAGCACAATTACCGACGCTGGTGCCGCGGATCCGCCGAGTCAACGGTGGCGAGATCAGCTGATGCGGGACCTTTTTCCCAGTGCGACCTTCGTGGTTGACGTGACCTATCCACCGTCGGCTGATCTGCTGACAGTGGCATCCGACGACGCTACTGAACGCACGATCCGCAAACTCCTCATCGCAGCGGCGTCGTGGTTGCTGGCTGAAGCCTCCAAGCACGAGGAGCAGGCGTACTTCTGGGAGACCGTGGCCGAAACCTCCGAGGAGGAGGCCGAAGACCTGCAGAACCTGATCGACCAGGCAACCAGGGCCAGCTGCATTCTTCTCGATCACGCCGAGGCCGGTACCTGGCGCAGCCTCCTGGCACGCTACGCAGCCGCGCGTCCGTCCGCCGAGCACGTGTCCCCGACCGCGAGTGACCTCAGGAAATGGATCGAGGCCTTAGAGGTATCGCCAGCCCGCCTGCAGGCACTGCAGGCACTGCAGCGGGAAAAGTACGTGGTGCTCTGGACCCGCACCGGGACCGGGAAAACCACTGCTGCGCTGGAAGTCCTTCGGCAGGTGACCGGAAAAGCCCAGCTCGCTGAGCGGCCGCTGACCCTCATCGACCGCCAGATCGAACCGCTCACACCCTGGGCTGGCTGGGTTTCCACGTCCCAGCTCTGCCGTCGGAAACCGGCCGAGGAGGCACTCCGCAAGAGAAGCGAACTGCTATTGAGCGTCATGCGGGACGCGATCGCCAATCACGAACCAGACTGCCTGGTAGTCGACTTCTCCGGCTTCCCTCGTGCAGGCCTTCTCGACCTCCGGCGAGGTGTCCTGGCGTCTGAACAACCAGACGTCCTCGCACTGCAAGCTGCCGGGCTCGTTCCTGACCTCCGAGGGCGCGAGGTCCTGTTCACCGGCCTGGGAAACCCGCGGCTAGGCGCCTACTGGCGTGCCCTGTGCGAGGCCGGCGGGGCGAGCTCGGTCTCCATTCATCCCGCCGCGCCCGATGCGGAAACGTGTCTACCTTCGGCTCCGGCATCGCCGGAGCCGAAGAAGGCAGGCGCGCGCACGTTGCTCAACGGCATCCTTCACACCTGGGGAACGACCATCCGTGCCATCGCCGTGATGGTGGCTGTGGTGATCGGCGGGCTCGTCCCCCTGCTACTGCTCCGCTACGCCGAGATCGGCGCCAGCTACGTTTTCGCCAGCGTCTCCGCGATCTTCACAAGTGGCCTGCTTGCCCGATGGTTGACCCTGCGAACAGGCCATTCGAGATCACGAAAGCAGGCGATGATGTGCAGCCTGCTTCTCGATGGCGGTAGACATGGCTGGCGGGAAGGCGACCGCAAAAGCAGCTCACGCACCCCGCCGCCCGCGATGGTCCACATCGAAAGGACCTGGATGACACCCGAACCCGCTCCCCGGCAAAAGTTGCACGAACCGCTCTGACAAACGAGGTCGGCACCAACGGATCGATGCAACGAAGCAAGATCCAACGGTGGGGGCCGTCCACCGTGGCTTCCCTTACGCGCGGCGGCGTTCAGGCACGCCACCCACCCGAAGGTATAAAGCCCGGGAACATCGTGGTGAGCTCGGCCGTTGACTCTGGGCTGTTGGTCCGATCCCGCTGAGTTGTGGAGGAAAGCCATCAACACCGAGCCGCACGTTCCGGATCTGCACGAGAAGACGCTGCGCGAGAAGATCGACCAGGACACGAGACTGCTGGCTTCCCTGAACAAGAATTCCGACGCCTACCGGCGGTTGCAGGCCCGCATCGCCGAGCGGACCACCCGGTTGCTCGACTACGAGGACACTCTGGAGCAACGCCAGCGGCAGGCCGCCGTCGTGGCGGCCGAGCAGGCTCGCCGTGACAGTCAGAGTTCCGCGGTCGGCACCGGCCTGGTGCTCCTCCTGATCGGTGTGCTGGCCATCGTCGTCGGCTGGGGTACCTGGTGGATCGCCGCGGGAATCGTGGCGATCCTCTTCGCGGTCTGCTCCTTCGCTGCCGCCAGCGACATCTGAAGGGTTCGCGACCCGCCCAGGAGAAACCGCCCCTGAACGCACGAATGCCCCCGGCCGGGGACACCGGCTGGGGGCATTCGTTGTCCCCGCAGGAAAACCACCGACGTGCTGGCGGACTTCGGAAGCGGCTGCCGTTTCCGCTGGAGCGACGACCTCGTCGTCATCGTCAACACGATGCGTTCCTCATTCCACCTGCGGGGTGGCCAGGACGGGTTCGTCGGCGTTTCATGAAGACTCCTCTGTCACACGGTCGGTCGCCGGCGCGGATGCTGGGACACGGGGGATGACCATCGCGGCGAACAGCGGCCCTCCGACGGCGATCACGCAGATGAGGATCACGCCGGGCGTGGGGCTGTCCGGATGCAGATCGGTGAAACCTTTGGCGACGACGGTGGCCATGACCGCGCTGTAGAAGAGCAGGATCGGGCGGGCATGCCGCATCCTGACCTTGTCACCGGCGGCCGCGGAGAGCAGGAACGCGAGCGACATGAGGTGGACTATCGCCGCGGCGGGGTAAGCGATCGGCGGCCACATCGGCATGAGGATCAACCCGCGCGCGGCGTAGAAGACGCAGGAGACGGCCGTGACCGCCACCGCCACGATCGCGGTGATCAGCAGATGACGCGGTAAAGGGGCGTTCGCCTGACGTGTCGTCGGCTGACTGGTCACGGCTTGGCGCTCGGAGACACGCTGGCCGGTGCCGACGACGTGGGTGTGTCGGAGGGCCGCGTGTTCGGGACCCGCGGCTTGCCCGACACACAGCTGTCGACGAAGTACGACTGGTGCAGATCGCGCCATTCGTTGGTGACATGCCCCGTCGAATCGGCGGGTGTCCCGTCGCCGAGCAGCCGGTAGTTGGCGGTGCATTCGTCGTTCGTGGGCTGCTTGTTCTGGGTCAGCAGAATGTAGTGCGCGTCGGCGCCACGCTCGCCGATCTTGGCGCAGTTCCTCGACTTTCTGGTCCCAGGTCAGCGACGAGCACGCCGAGATCAGCAGCAGCGCCGCGCCGGCCGCTGCGGCGGCCACAGATCGTCCCCACCTCGATGTCATGCGCACAAGGTAGGCAGATATGCGCGGTCAGTAGCGAACCGTGGTGGGCGTGTCCACGGAAAACCCTGAAATGGAGCAGCGCCCCTGTCGGCGCGGCCCACGAAAAGTGCCCTGAACGCACGAAAGCCCCCGGCCGGCATCGGCCGAGGGCGTTCGTGGCGCTGCTCGTCAGTCGCCGATCCACATGACGAGTGGTTGGGCTTCGCCGCTGAGGTAGATGGCGGCGTCGTGGTCGGGACCGCGCAGGGCTTTGCGGTTGCTTTCGGGCGCGAGCTCCAGTTTTCCGGCTTTGGAGAGTCGTTTGAGGTGTTCGTCCTGGGCAGCGCGGCTCGCGCCTCGCTCGTCGAGGGGGGCGTAGTTCGACCAGGGCGACCCAGTCCCGGGGTCCGCGCGCGAGTTTGGTGATCTGCTCGCGGAGGAGGTTCTCCCACCGTTCGTCAGCGGACATGCTGGTCATCCTTTCTGCGGGACGGCGGGTGCCGTCTGCGATGCGGTGTTGAGTCGGGGTTGGGGTTGGTGCTGCCGTCGGACTACCGCAGGGCGCGGGCCACGTCGTCCGCGCTGGCGGCCAGCACGATCTCGTAGGCGCTGCGCAGCGTGGCGTCGTCCACGACGTCCAGGTCCTCGACCGTGACCTCGCCGCGCGCGCAGTCGATCGCGGCGCGGTCGTCCATCGTGGGGTCGGTGTTCTCGCGGGTGTGGGCGGCCACCAGCTGGATCGCGGCATTGAGGTTCATCGTTCGTTTCCTCCTTGGGTTTCGGTACTGCTCAAACGGGGCTGCTCCGATCGGCAGGTCCCGTGGGCCATGCGGTGCTTGATCAGGTCAGGCAGGTCACGCCAGCCGACGTCGACGGCGCCGAGCTGCAACGCGAGGTCGCGCTTGGAGCGGGTGATGTCGTAGTGCCAGGTCTCGGCGGGGAAGCTGCCTGGCAGGGCAGCGGACGGCCGCTTGCGGGACCGGACACGGGGATCCTGGAACCAGCGACGCTGCAGACCGAGCCTCGCGGCGAAGTCGTGGAGTTCGTCTTCGGTGTCGGCGATCATGTGCGACCAGCGCCCGCTCCGGCCGCCGACCCTTGCAGGAGCGGAAAAGTCGTCCACGTAGACCGTCATCGTCCGCTCCGGTAGACCTCGGCGCGGTGGACGAGGACGTCGGCGAGCCCGGTGCAGGTGACGATGGTGGCCTCCATGCCGGTCGAGTTCGCGAAGCGCCAGGCGTTGGCTTCCTTGCGGATCTCGACGACGACGGTCATCAGCTCGTCGGCGATCAGGTCCCGGGCGTGCGGGCTGAGGCCGGCGGTGAGCGGGCGGGACAGCCCAGCGAACGGAGTCACCGCCGGCACCGTTTCAGCATGTCGCCGAGCGCGGTCTTCTCCGCCGCGGTGACCGAGAGACCGTAGAAGTGCTTGACCGCCGTCCACGCTGTGGCGTACGTGCACCGGTAGGACACCAGCGGGGGTTTCCACTGATCCGGCGACCGGTCGGACTTCTCCTGGTTGACGTTGTCGGTGACGGCGAGCAGCTGCGGCCGGGTGAGGTCGTTGGCGAACTGGCGGCGTTTCTCGGTGGTCCAGGACTTCGCGCCGGACACCCACGCGGCGGCGAGCGGGACCATGTGGTCGACGTCCACATCGGTCGCCTTGGTCCAGGTCTCGCCGTCGTAGGGGCTGGGCCAGGTCCCGGACACCGGGGCGCAGTCCGGGCCGGTCACCACGTTCTTGCCGTCGCGTTTGAGCACGACCTCGCGGGTGTTGCAGCTGCTGCCGTGGTCGTCCCAGTGCGGGAACTTCTTCCGGTCGTAGCCGTCCATCGAACCCCGGGGCGCGACCTGGAGCGCGGCCAGCTGCTGCCCGGCATCACCCGGAACCGTCACGGACATCGACAGGGGTGCGGGTTGGGCGCCGGTGGCCGCGGGCACGCCGCAGGCGGTGGCGAGGATCGCGACGGCGGCCAGGGTGATCGTGGCGAGGCGCTTCACGCGGCACCTGCCTCACCGCGTGCCCGCACGGCCGCGACGAGTTTGTCGATCTGGCTCGGCGTGGGCGTGTGGAAGTCGCCGGCGGCGTGGGCCAGCTCGTCGAGCACGTCGGTCGCGGCGGCATCGAGCGCCTCGTGGTCCCAGCGGCCGCGGAAGTGGCTGCCGAGCCGGGCGATCACCATCTGGACCAGGTCCGGCTCGTCGTCCCGGCCGGGCATGGTGTCGCCTGGGCCGCTGTGAATGGTGATGGGCATGGTCTTCGTCCTCGCTTGTGGTTGGCGGACAACGAAAGCCGGGACCGGCCTCGAGGTGAGGTCCGGCCCCGGCGGGGGTGTCGCTGGTTCAGTGCTGGATATTGAGCAGGGCGGCGATGTTGTGGCGCTGGGCGGCGACGGCGTCGGTGAGGATCCGGCGGTGGTCGAACGCCAGCTGGTCGCCTTCGAGGACTTTGTGGACTGGTCGCCAGGCGGCGGCCTCGGCGTCGCTGTCGGGGACGGGATCGGGTGCGTCGGGCAGGACTGCGCTGAAGGCGGTGGTGGAGTAGTCGCCGCGCGGGTCCCGGCCCTGCTCGTTGTAGACACCGACCTGGATCAGCTCCTGTGGCGCGTCGATGCCGGTCTCTTCGCGGCATTCCCGGCGGGCGGCCGCTTCGGGTTTCTCGCCGGGGTCGAGGTGCCCGCCAGGCAGGGCGGCCTTGCCCTGGTACGGCTCCCAGCGCCGGTCGATCAGCAGGACCAGCAGCACGTCGCCGCGTTCGGTGAACAGGACCATGTCGGCCGTGTACCGCGTCGCGGTCGCTTCCGGTGATGCGGACAAGTGAAACTCCTTTTCTTGTTGTGTGCGGGGGAAAACGGGTGAGCCGCGCCGGATCGGCCAGGTTCGTGATCAGCGGGCCAGGAGCGGCAGGGACGCCGTCGCGACGGAACCGGGACTGTGAAACGCCTCGACGAGGTAGGGCCAGACGCCGGGGATCGCGGCGACGCAGCCGAGCACGACGAGCGGGAACACCAGCCAGTTCTCGACCTTTTTGCCGGTGCGGAAGCGCAGCAGGCTCGGCGGCCGGAGCTCGTACCAGGTCTCACCGGCGATCGGGAGCGGGAACAGGAACGGGCAGCCGGATTCGGTGAGCGCGTCGCCGAGGCAGTGGGTTATCGCGCCGGCGGCGACGGCGATGCCGAGCCAGCCGGCGGACTCCTCGAGGGCGGCGAGCGCGGCCGGGCCGAGTCCGCCTCGCCCGTCAACCTGGGTGCACCAGCTCGCCGCGGCGATGCCGAACGGGACCAGCATGAGCGTGCCGAGCCGGTCGTAGGCCAGCAGCAGCCCGAACGCCAGCCAGGCCAGCACCGCCCAGCCGCCCCACGCCGTCGTGGTCGCCCAGCACACCGCGCCGACCACCAGGGCGAACAGCACGGTGTGGGTCGCGTGCCGATGGGTGCCGTCGCACCGCTCGTCCCGGGGACCTTTGGTGGCCCGGTACAGCGCGCCGGACATCGTCCGTAGCCCAGCCGAAAGAACTCGGGTGATCGGGCCGAGCTTGCGGGTGATGGTGCTGCTGGGGTGATCCAGGTCGGGCAGCAGCGCGAATCCGGCGCAGGTCGCGGCGAACGGGCCGATCTTGGCCAGGCCCTCAAGTCCGATCGCGGGGCCGAGCAGCAGTCCGGCCAGGACACCGGTGGCGGCGTGGGTGCGGCCCATCATCGCGGCCGCCGCTGCAGGTCTTGCAGGTCGCGGGTGAACGCGGCCTGGCCGTCGACATAGCCGCGCAGGTCGATGTCGTGCGGCAGCTGGGGAACGTGGCCCAGGGCGAGCGCGCCGAAGGCGACCAGGGCGACGCGGGCGACGGCGTCGGAGCCTTTTTTCGTCTGCGGGGCTTGGTAGAGGCAGTAGGCGCCGTGGGCCCAGAGCTGGAGCGCGGCCGCGGGGTCGGTGGTGGTGATCGCCTCGGCGAAGGCGTCGACGGCGGCCTGGTGCAGCCGCGCCCGGTCGGCCTCGGAGGCGGTCGCGATGTAGAGCAGGGCGCCACCGGTCTCGATCCGGGTGGCGTCCCCGCCGCGGGCGGCGATCCGCGCGGCGAGCTCCGTCGCCGCGTCGTCCGCCGCGTGGCCGCGCAGGAGCCGGTTGCCCAGCACGAGCGTGCCGTCGACGAGTTCGACGAAGTTCTGCAAGACCGCGCCGTACGGGGCGTCCGCCTCGAATCGGGCCAGGGCGCGGCGGCCGGCCTCCACGAGCGTGTGGAAGGCCGGGGTCGCGGCGCCTCCGCGATTGAGACGGAAGGCGGGATCCCAGTACGCGCCGTGGCGGACACGGCCGACGTAACCGATGCGGTCGTAGTTCGTGGTGTGGTCGGTGATCAGGGTCCGGTACCGGGCGTGGTCGAGCGGGATCCCGGTGCCGCGGCGGACCTCATTGGTGTCGCGGGCGAGCTGGTAGCGCCAGTGGCGTGCCGCGTCGAGCGTCGCGCTGACCATGCGCTGGGCGTCGCCGGGGACGTCGTGCAGCCGGTGGGCGACGGTGGCGGCCAGATCCTGAGCGACGGCGGCCTGGTGCTCGGCGAAGCGCGTGATCGTCGCCAGGGCGGCGGGATCGTTGGTGCGCTGAGCCAGCGCCGGGGTCGGGAACGCGGCGGGCGGTGATCTCCTCGACGACGGGCGAGATTCTTCGGGCTTGTGGTGGCGGGCATGGGAAATCCCCCTCAGTGCGGGCAGAAGGAAACGCGGGCCGGGAGGATCCGGCCCGCGTGTGGAGGAAAGGTGGATCAGTGCAGCGGGCGGCCGAAGCCGTCGAGCTCGGCGAACCCTTCGGCGCGCAGCGCCCGGGATGGTCAGCTGCTGGATGTGTCGTGCCACATCCGCTCGACGACGTCGGCCGGGACGGGCCGGGCACGCGCCGCGTTCCGCTGGAGGATGAGATGGAGGGTGGTCACCAGCCGCTCCCTTCCGGGATCGGGACGGGTTTCCAGCCGCTGGGCCAGGGCGCGTCGCGGACCATGGTGTGGGTGCGGGCGCAGCGCCGCTGGGCCTCGGCGCGGGCGGCCGGGGTGTTCGGCTCGACGTCGAATGCGTTGCCCTGGCCGTCGCAGGAGGCGGTGTATTCGACATCCGACGTGCCGGTCGGGCGGGAGCCGGTGCCGCCCGCGGGCGGCTCGCAGGACGTGGCCGGCGCGACGGCCAGGACACCGGCGACAGCGAGGGCGTGGATCGTGGCCATGAAGGAACCTCCGGAAAGCGCGTCGGGGCCGGAACCTGGTGGTTCCGGCCCCGACGCGGGTGATGGCGGTCAGCTGTCTGTTGTACTCACAGCAGGTTTTCGGGTGTGCTGCGCTGATTTCTGATGTAGCAATCGACTACGACATCCCACCGGACACTTGCGGGCACCTGGCCGTTGTAGTGGCCTTCGAGAAACGCTTCTGCCTCGTCCACGGTGGTTGCACCGTCGTTGAGCAGGTAGCCAAGATCATTGACCACCGCCTGGGCGATGTTGTCGGGAATGCCGGCCTTTCCCGCGATGGTTTCGGCGTCGCTACTGATGATCATCTCGGTACGTTCTTCCCTGTTCTGGACGGTCAGGTCGATGGCTGGGCAGCCACCCGGAGGCCGGGGTCCTGGTGGGGCCCCGGCCCTCCGCGCGGTGGTCGGTCAGGTGAGCGGTGCGCCGGTGAATCCCGGCCGCTGCTGGGCGTCCTCGATCGCCGCGTCTTGGGCGACGTCCTGCCGGTGTTCCAGGTGGTCGGCGACGACGTCGAGGCCGCGGTCGACACAGACGTGCAGCAGGTAGAGGGCGGCGACCGGGGTCAGGCGCAGCAGCAGCTGCGGTCCGGCCACGCCGAAGGCCTGCGGGGTGTTGGCGGTCCAGGCCGCGAGCAGGCCCGGGACAGCCGGGGTGGCCAGCAGCGTGGCCAGCGCGAAGTGGAGCAGCCGGGTGTTGCGGACCAAGGCGCGACCGGCGCGGTCCAGCTCGTGGCGCTCGACGACGTCCAGGTCCTCGGGATGATGCGTCCGGGCGAGGTTGTCGTAGATGGCTCGGCGCCCGGCGATGAAGATGCCCAGCAGCAGCAGGGCAATCAGGCCGCCGGTGAGCAGGTGCTGGGGGCTGCGGCCGGTCGCGGCGGGCCACAGCCACTGCCCGGGACGATCGAGCACGAGCAGGTAGAAGACGTACGCGGCCGCGGCGAGCAGGACGACCTCGGCGGCGGACTGCGCGCCGTCGAGCCAGCCCCGGTAGTAGCTGTTGAGCCGCCACTGCGGCGACGCCGGTGGCCGTGCCCGCGGATCGAGATCGACAAGGTCGATGAGTTCACGCATGGGAGGTCCTCTCCAGGAGGGACGGGATGGACTGCCGGGGCAGGTCGAGCGGCTGGGTCGGGGGCTCGGCGGTGCCGGGCGGGTCGTCCTCGTCGGGGGTGGCGGCGATCGCGGCCCGGTACATCTGCCGGGCCAGCAGCAGCGCGACAACGCCGAGGACGGCGAACGCGACCGCGCCGATGAACACCAGCGCCGGGATCACGCGAAGCTCCCGGTCATCCGCGGCGCGGCCGGGGCGGTGTAGTAGTCGCCGAACACCGCGGCGGTGGCCGCATCGAGCGGGTCGTCCGGCGCGATCTCGGTGTGCACCCAGGGATCCCCGTCGGGGAAGAAGGGGACCCGGGTGTCGTATTCGTGCCCTGCGCCGTCCCGGACCCGCGCGGTTCCGGCCTCGGTGCCGTGGCCGCGCATGCGAATCCGGTTCGTCTCCGCCAGCTGCCGCCACAGGGCCCGCTGCCCGGCGGGCAGGGACGGGTCGTCCTCCCGCTCCAGGGTGGCCAGGAGCGCGATGCCGAGCTTCGTGGCGTGACGGGCGAGCCGCGCCCAGCGGTGCGGGCGGCCGCCGACGACCTGCGCCGCGTTTTCCACGACCGCGAGCAGGATCGGCAGCTCGGTGCCGGCGAGAGTGGCCAGGCCGCGCTCACGCAGGATCTCGGCGCGGACCTCCGCCGCGTCGCGCAGCAGGCCGATCACCGTGTCCGGGGCGCCGCCCAGGACCGGGACGCTCGCGATCCGGGCGAGCAGCGGATTGTCCAGCCCACCGAAGGGCGCGGTGTAGAGCGTGGTGACCGGCACGGCCTGGCTGGCGCGGGCCGCAGCGACCAGCGCCCGCACCGTGGTGCTCTTGCCGGATCCCTTCGGGCCGGAGATCACGCCGCTGGAGACGTTGACGTCGTCGGCGAGGTCGAACCACGCGAGCCCGGCTCCGTCGAGACGCTGGCCGAGGCCGAGGTTGCCGGCGTGGTCCCAGGCCAGGGCCGGGCTGGCGGCGGGGATGGTGATCATGGTCGTCATGGGCGGATGCGCCCCTTTCTGTGCGTGGTGAACGGGATGTGCGGGAGGTCAGGCGGCGTCGCGCTCGTCGACGCCGATGCCGTCGGCTTCCTCGTGCTCGGCGGCGTTCTCCCCGTCCGGACGGTGGGAGACGGCCAGGGCGAGGCGTTCGGCGAGCCGGGTGCCGATGCCGAGGTCGATCGCGTGGTCGACCACGGCGTTGAGCCGCAGGGCCAGGACCCAGCCGGGCTGGTCGTCGGCCGCGCAGGCCATGCGGTCCAGCACGGCCTGCAGGTAGGGCCGCTGTTCCAGCTCGGGCAGCAGCCCGGTCTTGCGGGGCCGGTCGTAGGCGCGGGCGTCGGCCACATCGGCCAGCAGCGCGATCACGCGGGCGTCGTCGACGTCGTCGGCCGCGCGGGTCAGGGAGGCCTGTTCCGCGGCGGTCTCGGCGAGCTCGTCGAGCAGCTGCGCGTCCTCGAGGTCGGTGTCGCTGCAGCGCATCGCGGTCACCAACCCGTCGACGAGGTCGGCGAGTTCGAGGTACCGGGCGGCGGTCTCGGGGGAGAGGTGGGTGATCGTGCCGGTCATGCAGCGTCCTTCCTGGTCGGAGGCATGGCGAGGAGTACGAGGTCTACGAGGGCTATCTGGTCTCGCAGAGCGTGTGCGGCGGTGTGGCGCTACAGGTCGCGGGTGCCGCCGAGGAGCTTGCGGCCGAGGCGGATCTTCGTGCCGGATCCCTTGCAGCGGCCGCACTTGCGCCAGAACTTGCCGTCGGAGGTGAGGTGTTTGCCGCCGTCGCAGTTGCCGCAGGCGGTGTAGGGGTAGCACCAGCAGTAGCCCAGGTAGAGCAGGGTCAGCGCGGCGAAAAACAGCAGCGGCTTCATGGGGGAAGGCCTTCCCGGAACGGAGACGGCCCCGCCCGGAAACCGGGGCGGGGCCGTCGGGGCGAGCGGAGTGCGGTCAGGACATGGGTCAGCGGGCCGGGGACACCGCGCGGCGGTCGATCGTGCGCCCGGACTGAGTTGTGGACCTGTCCTTCTGGTGTCGGGCCTGCGTCTCGGCGACGGTGACGCGCAGGTTCGCGTGCTCGGCCCAGCCATCGGCGGCACGGAGCGCTCCGAACGTCGCGTGCTCGGCGACGCCGGTGGCGTGGCGGAGCACGAACAGGATCTCGGTCACCGCGGCTTGGGTCTCGCTGCGCAGGTCGATCTCGAGGTCGTAGGGGCTCGTGTGGGTGTGGAGCTTGGTCAGCTGGCGGATGATGGCGGCGGCGTCGACGAACAGCGTGTTCGGCTGGGAACCGATGGCGCTGGTGAGCAGCCGCTCGTGCAGGGCGAGCAGGTCGGTCACGATGTCGTCGCCGAGTTCGGCGGGCCAGTCGTGGACCCAGGCGGGCACCGGATGGGACCTGCCCCGGTCCGGGCGGGGCCTGACGGAGACCGGGGTCGGGGGGTTGGGGGTGGCGCGCTTCCTGCCGAACATGCTGTGTTCCTTCCGGTGTGGTTATCGCACGTAGTGTTTGCGAGGCCTGCGAGGGGTTTAGTCCTCGCAGGCCTCGCAAACACCTGGAGTGTTGTTGCTGTTCAGGCCGCCGAGGCGAGGCTTACTTGATGCGGTAGCGGCCCTTGCCGAGGTTGTCGAGGCGGGTCTCGCCGATGGAGCGGATGTGCCCACGCACGGCTTGTTCGCTGATGCTGAGCGCGGCGGCCATGTCCTTGGTGTGCCAGGCCTGTCCGTCACGCAGCAGGATCATGACCCGCTGCGCACCGGGTTTGAGATCGGCCGTGGGGACACCGTCCGGCGCGGCCACCGCACCGACCCCGGTGGCGGCACTGGTGGTGTTCTGGGCCGAGGGCCGGACCGGCAGCACCCGCACCGACGCCATCCCGCCACCAGCGTTCGACGCCGGCGCCGCGCTGGTGGCGGTGCTGGTGTCCTGCTCCGCCTGGCGGGGGCCGCTGGTGAGCATGGTCAGCGCGGTCGCCTCGGGTGCCGCGTCGAAGGCCTCCAGGGTGGCGAGGGCCTTCTCGGTGTAGCGGGCGGCGGTCTTGTGCCGGTTGCGGTAGACCAGGCCCGCGGCCTTGGTGGCCCGCGCGTCCAGGGTCGCTTTCGGCTTCGCGGCGAGGAATTCGGCGGCGTGGTCGCCGATGTTGCGGGCCCGCCACATGACGTGTTCGCGGTCGGTGTCGATGGCGTAGCCGTAGCCGCCGCCCTTGCGCAGGCTCAGCGGGGACGGCGCGCTGCCGGGCAGCAGCCCGCAGTGGCTCTTCTCCATCATCCGCATGATCAGCAGGTTCCCGGTGATCATGCCCGACCGCAGGGCCGCGGAGTTGCCGAAGGTGTCCATCGTGAAGATCTGGCTGGCGCCGATGAACCCGATGCCTAGCTTCCGGGTGACCCGGTCGAGTTCGCCGAAGTCGTAGCCGAAGGTGTTGCCGGTGATCGGGTTCTTCACGTTGAACGCCTTGTGGCACTCGTCGATCATCACCATGATCGCCGGGCGCTCGCGGGTGTGGGTGAACCCGTCGAGGCCCATCGCGACGTTCTCCGCCTCGCGGATCTTCGCCACGTTCGACACCGCCCGCCACAGGTGCAGCAGGTTCCCGATATAGGCGAGCTCAAGCTCGCCTTCATCGGAGTCCAGGCCCATCAGCGACCAGTCGGCGTGGTCCTTCAGCGCCTTCGACGACGCACCGCCCTGGGGGTCCATCCACCAGATCTCGAACCCGAGCGCGCGCAGCCCGTCGGCGATGAGCTCTAGGACCCGCGACTTGCCGGAGCCCTTCGACCCGAGCACGAAACCGGAGTTGACGGAGTTCGGTCCGGCGACGTGGTAGCGGGGCGCGCCCTCGCCGTCGACGTAGGGGCCGATCTCGATGAAGATGTCCTGGCCCTCGACGATGACGATCGGGCCGGTGTAGGTGGTGTCTACCTCGGCGCTGATCCGCACCGCCATGGTCGCCTCGGTCGGCGTGGCGCCCTCGTCGAAGGTGATGTCCTTGGCGAAGAACCCGATCGCCGAGCCGATCTTGCCGACCAGGTTGCGCAGGTCCTGCACGGTCTGCTTGCCCGGCACGAGCGCGATGGTGAAGCTCACGCGGTGATCGGCGACCTGCGGGTCGGTCAGCTGCGCGCCGGGCAGGAGACCGGTCGGGATGGTGACCGTGGCGTTCCAGGCCTCGAGGATCGACTCGGCCGCGGTGACGACCGCGCCGGCCTCGGCGTCCGGCTCCGTCGTCGGGACGAGGTCGGTCGGGCTGGCGAGGACGAGGTCGGTGCCGGCGGGGTAGCCGGGGCGGATCCGCTGCCACCAGCGCGCGGACAACGCCACGGTGCCCAGGCCGAGCGCGAGCCACATCTCCAGGGCGTTCGCCCCGGTCAGCGGGGTGGTCAGGCACCAGGCGCACGACGCGACGACCCCGGCCTGCACACGGCTGGTCATGCCGGCCTTCTCGATCTGCTCGGAGCACCGTTTCGCCAGCTGCCAGCCACCGGCGAGGGCGACAGCGCCGGTGCCACCGGCGATCGCGAGATCGGCGGGGCCGTCGGCGAACTCGGTGGCGACCGACCCGGCGACGCCGAGGGTGGCGGTCGCGGCCGCGGCGTACCAGGGGTAGCTCGCGCGGCGGGTCCGCCACCCGAGCGACCGGATCTTCTTCCGGGTCTTGGTGACGTTGTCCTTGGCCGTGGTGACCTTGTCCCGGGCGGAGGTGATCGTGCCCAGCACGCCCCGGGACCCGGTCTCGGCGGCCGGGACGGGCTGAGGGAGCGGCAGGTCGGTGGCCACCGGCGCGGCGGCCGGGGCGGTCGTGGTGTTGGCCATGGTCGGTCCTTTCAGTCGGCGGCCGGATGGGGTGAGTGCGCCGGGCGGGAGTCGGACCCGCCCACCAAGGGGCACCGGCCGGGTGGCCGGTGCCCCATCTGGTGCCCTTTTTCGGCGCTACCGCGAGAACTTCGCGGCTGATCAGGCGTTGGCGTAGAAGTCGGTGTCGCTGGCGACGTTGCCGGTGGCGGCCTGCGTCTGAACCTGCTCGGCGATCCCGGCCTGACGGTCGAAGGCCTCCGCGGCCTTGTCGTAGGCGCCCTTCGCGCTGGTCGCGTTGTCCGGCAGCGTGTTCAGAGCCTGCTCGGCGTTCTGCAGGGCCTGCTGCATCTGCGTCAGCTGCTCGTTCGCCAGCTGGAACTGGGTGATCGGATCGCCGGTGAATCCGTACGACTGCAGGGAACTCATCGCGAGCTCGGCGTCGCCGAGCTCGGCCGTGAGGTCTGCGGCGAGCGTCGCCATCTCGGCCTTCTGGGCCTCGACGACACCGTTGATGCGGTCCAGGTACTCGGTCATCTTCGCGGTGTAGGCCTTCGCTGCGGGAAGGTTGGTGATCTCGGCGCTGGCGGTCATGTTCGTGCCCTCCATGGTCGATGCGGTGGGGTCGCCCGCCGGGGAACCGGCGGGGGCTGAGGAGTCCTCGACGACCTCGGCGTCGAGAACGTCGGTGGAACTGCTGGGCCCGGCTTCCAACTGCAGCGGCTCGGGCGGCGCCGGCGGTGTATCGCGGACGATCTCGCCCTCGGCGCGGATCGTGCCGGGCTTCTCCGCCTCCGGGGCCTGCCCCTGCGAGCGATCGAAGATCGGCCCGCCGAACCCGAACCCGTACCGGGTGTCGCGGGGCGTGTCCCCGAAGGGGTAGGTCCCGTTGCTGAAGCGGTATTCGTCGCTGTCGTGGACGATCGGCTCCTCGTAGTCGCGGTCACCGGGCGGAGGCGTTCCGCCCGATGCCGTCCGGCCACCACCGGGTTGGCCTGCGCCGTGCGGCACAGAACCGGGCGGCGGCATCGCTCCAGGCGGCGGGCCCGATCCGGGTCCCGGCGGGGGCGGCGCCGACGTCGACGAGGCGCCGGTATCGGCGGCCGCGCCGCGCGCCGCGTTGGCGTTCCAGGCCGCGTCCTCGTCGCGGGCGGCGTTGGCGTCCCAGGCGGCGTTCTCGTCCCGGCGGGCGGTCGCGGCGGCCTTGGTCTTGTCCCACGCGACACCGAACTTCGCCGCCCACCGCTCGGCGCGCTCGGCGCGCTTATCGGTACGGGCGATCTTCTTCCGCAGCCACTCGGAATCGTCGTGCTGCTGGCGTTCGGCCTGCAGCATCTTGCGGCGCCGGTGTTTGCGGTTGGACCGGTCGGCCCAGGCCTCGACGCTGTTGGTGAGCATCCGGCCGAAGTAGCCGCGCATCCCGGGCTTGATCGGCTTGTCCGGGTGCTTGAGTTTCCATTTCTCGATGCTGGGCGGGGTTTTGCCCCGGGCCAGGGCGATGGAGTCGGGGACGGCCTGCGCGGCCTGCTTGGTCAGGTAGGCACTGATGATCAGGATGAACAGCAGCTCCACGGCACGTTTCCTCCTTTGCGGCTCGGTGGGGTGATGGTCTGTGCGCGCCCCTGGCGGGAGTCGAACCCGCCCATCCGCAAAGCCCCGGCGACGGGGCTTGTGTGGTGACACCGGTGAGGGCCGCCCCGCGTCAGTGACGCCCGGGGGCTCGGGCGGGCTGAGGACCTGGCCACGCGGGCCGGGCCTCAGCCGGTGATGGCGGCGATGACTTGCGGGCCGACACCGCCGGTCTTGGTGACGATCCATCCCAGAAGCTGCCCGACGAGGCCGAGGCATCCGGCCGTCAGCAGCGGGATCAAGACCAGGCCGGTCTTGGCCACGCCGTCAGGCTTCTGGTCGATCCCGATGTCGAAGACGGTGGCGAAGAACAGCAGCGTGGCCACGATGGTCACGAGGATCGCGCCGTTGCCGCCGAACAAGGTGACCGGCAAGCCGATGAGCCAGATCAGGAACCTGCCGAGGAGACCGCCGATGTCGGAGAGCGCGAAGGCGGTGGTGGCCAGGAACAGCACGAGCGGGGAGATCAGCCAGTTGATCCAGGCGGGGATCCATTTCGCTCGGCGTTTGCGGATCAGCATCCAGAAGACGAACAGGGCGAGGGCGGAGAGGATGTACATGAAGGGCTCCTTCGGTCGGGTGGGTCAGTAGTTGGTGAGCAGCTCGATGGCGGTGTGCGCCGGCCACAGCAGGACCGTCAGCACCGCGCGGGTACCGGGCAGCAGCGACGCGGTGATCAGCAGCGCGAGGAACACGACGGCGCGGACCGGGCGTTCCATCAGCCACGCGCGGGTGTAGCCGCGGGCGGCGTGGTACATCGCGATCCAGGACCATGCCTCGCTCGCCGCGCGCAGCACCGGCACGTCCGGGGTCTGCGTGTTGTCCTTGCCGTAGCGGCGAAGTTTCTGCAGCGACGGCCGGTCCTGCGTGGCGATGTCCGGCGGGCCGAACATCCCCTTCGCCCACGGCTTCGCGACGCCCTCGGACCAGGACTTCGCCCGGTCGACCAGCGACCCGCCCGGGCCGGCGTCCTCGGCCGGGCCGGTGGCGCCGGTGGTGTCGGGCGGCGGGACGACGCTGAGGTGCGTCTCGGGGCGGATGGCCGGGATCGGGATGGTCTTCTCGACGTCGGTTTCCGGCGGGACCGGACGTCGCGCCTGGTCCGTCGTGGACGCGGGCGTCGGCTGAGGCAGCTCGTGCACGGCGGACATGGGCATCACTTCCTCTACGTGGGGCGGGGACCTGAACAGGGAGAAGGGATCAGCGGATGAGCTGGTCGCCCGCGCGGACGAGCGCGTGCAGCGCGGCGTCCAGCGCGGTGACGTCGGCGCCGGGATCCCGGCGCTTGGCCCGCGCCGCGGCGGCGCGGGCGTAGTCGAAGGCGTGCGCCAGGCGCTGGACCGGATCACCGGTGGCGGCGAGTTTCTCCGCCAGCAGTGCCCTCGAGTTCTCGTGATGACGCCGGCGCGCGGTCGGTGTCCCGGGTTTGCGGGTCCTGCGGTGACCGGCCATCGGCTACACCCGCCAGCCGCGATACGAGGTCACCAGCCGGGTGCTGCCCGGCCGGTAGATCCGCAGCACGTAGCGAGCCAGCCACGGCATCTCCTCGCGGTCGCCGCCGGGGTCTTCGCCCTCGGCGACACACGCCAGCGGCAGAAAGTGTTTGGCCAGAGTGGTTTCGGTGTCGACCGGGTCGTCGAGGTCGAAGAACTCGGTGAGCTCCGTGACCCGGTTGGGCAACCGGCCGCCGTCGAGGCGTTCCAGGCGCAGTTCGTAGCGTTCACGAGCCAATCGGATGGTCCTTTCTAGACGTGCCAACACAAAACGAGGGGAAGAGGTGATGGCCGGTGGCCGAGCGCGCGCTGAAACCAGGCAGGTTTCATCGGGGGGATGCGGCGCTCGGCCACCGGGGTTTCCCGCGCAGCACGAAATGGGGGAGGGGCGTGCTGCGCGGGGTGGGCGCCGGACGTCGCGCAGGTGTGGCTGCTCACCACGTGGCGTCCGGCTGTCTCGGGCGGGCCGTTCCAGGTGCCTGGGCAACGCTCGCGAACCGCGGGAGAGCTGACCTCCGCGAGCGTTCCCCCGGTGCTGGACCGGAGAAAAGTGCTGCTGGCTAGCGGGCCTTGCGGGCTCGCCTGGACTTACGCGCCCCAGACGCCAAGTCGAGAGCGGCGAGAGCGGCGAGGATCGCGCACAGGGTCAGCAGGACCCCGATGGTGGCACCAGGCATGGGCTTTCCTTTCCCGAGCAGCGGTTGTTGGTGGTCGATGTGCTGGAGCTACTTGATGTCGGCGAGCCAGTTCCGGACCGCGCGTTCGGTGACCAGCTCGTAGCCGCGTTCCTTGAAGTGCTTGAGCACCGGTCCCGGGGTCAGATTTTCCGGGTCCGGCTGCCGCAGTGCCCAGGTGAGGACGTCGTCCTTCGACATCTTCGGCTTCCCGGACGACTTGGCGCTCGGCTTCGTCGAGGCCTTCGTGGCGGGTTTCGCCTTCGCCGACCGGGCGACCGGTTTGACGTCCTCTGCCTGTGCCGGAGCGGTGACGTCCATCTGCCGGCGCGCCGCGGCGGTGCGCAGTCGGCGATGCTCGGCGGCTTCGGCCTCTTGCTCGGCCTCGATCTTGGCGATCGCGGCGTCGAACGCCGCCTTCTCCGCGCGGTACTGCGTTCCGTCACCGAACCCGTGGATGACGTGCAGGAGGAACCCAAGGAACGCGATCCCGCCGAAGAGGATCGCCATCGAGGGGTTCTTCGCCATCCAGTGGATCACGTTCATCCCCGAGGCGGTGACCGCCGCGGTGAACGCGATCAGCAGAAACGGAACCCATTGCCGCGCGGCCCGTCCCTGGTCCCGTTTGGCGAGCGCGGTGTCGCACGCCGACACCATGATCGTCTCCGAGGTAGTGGCGATGATCGCCGCCGCGAAATAGCCGGCGAGTCCCAGCTGAAACAGGTCTCCGAAGAAGATCACCTGGCCGATCGCGCCCGTGGCGATCGCGATCCAGTACACGGCGACCAGGCCGTGCTTGCCCCATCGGTTCGGCGCCGACGGGGCGACCGGCACGCGAGGTTCCATCCGCGGAGCGGGCTGCGGGAGCGGAACAGGAACGTCGACGGCCGCCATCGGAGCCTTCGGTTGAGGTGCGGGCGGCTGAGGAGCGGGCGGCTGAGGCTGCGGCGTTGTCGCCTGCGCGGGGGAGGGTGTGGGGGTTTTCGAAGGGGACGGCAGGTCGGAGATCTCGAGCTGGGACGGCATCTCGGTGAGTTGCGTGGCCAGCTGCTTGAAGACGTCGTCCGGGTCGTCAGCGGGGCCAAGGTGTGTCGCGTCGGCAGACACGGTCGTCCTCTCTATATCGGGGAGTTGGGGATCGCGCCGTCAACGGCGGATGGGGTTCCGGTGGCCTGGGCACCACACGCGCTCGGGGTCCTCCACGGAGGAGGGCGTGTGGTCCCCCGGTGCCGGAGCGCCGGGTCAGGTGGCTCGCAGGGCGTCCTGCAGATGCACAAGGACGTCGAACTCCTCGGCGATCTCGACCTTCAGCTGATCGATCCGGGCTTTGAGGCCAACAGGATCCACGCTGTTGCCGCTGAGATAGAGGATGGTCTCGCAGTGCACCAGCAGCTGTTTGCCTTCCGCATCGGCGAGCACGTCGTGCTGCAACGCGCCGAGGTTCGCGGAATCCGTGGCCGGGGCGCTCATCGCTGCACCTGTCCCCGTGCCCGAAACACCCGGTACAGCCAGAACGACGCGGCCAGACCGGCGAGCGCGGCCACGAGCTGGGTCGGCTCGTGGGAGCCGAACAGTGCGATCAGGCCGGCGGTGAGGATCGTGGCCATCGCCAGCAGCGGCGAGCCGACCGGCTCGGTGACCGTGGTGGGCGGGACGGGCTGTGGGTCGGCCAGGCCGACGTCGCGGATGACGTGTTCGGTGATCATGCTGCCTCCTCCAAATAGTCGTGGTCGGAACCGGCGGGGAACGGAACGGCGGCCGCGGCGAATCGCGGCTCGGCGAGGCGCTGTCGGTGAACGCGCTCGTCCTTCGTGGTGGTGAGCAGCGCCAGCTGCTCGAAGACTTCGTGCAGCCGGTCGTCGGTGGCGAGCAGCAGGTCGAACTCGACCTGGGTGAACGTGGCGGCGTACTCGGCGAGGGTGGCGCTCATAGCGATCTCCGTTCGTGGGTGACTCCCGGAGGCCCGCCCGCCGGGGAAGTGGCGGGCGGACCAACGGCAGGCATCGATCGGTGACCTGCAAGAACATGAGATGAGGGGACCGCCTCCACTTCGGGGATACCTAGACGCGCATCGCTCGGGCTAACCGTCCTGGCGGGCTGGAAATACGTGTCTGGGGACCTAGGTCTCGCGGTCCTATGAAGATTTCTGCGATCTCCCCGCGTCTACAGAGGAGTCCTCACCGGAAACCGGGGGAGTGGGGCGAACCACCACGGGCGCAGACCCGCGTGATTTCGGCTCTCTGGGGATTGGACCCGCGAGAACTGATCAACACTTTCAACGTTTTTGATGTGTCGAATGTGTTGAAGTGACGGTAGCTCGCTTGTTGTGGATCACGCAAGACCTATGGATATATTTGATGCATCTAAACTTGGAGACCAAGGTCAACCGCAGGCTGAGAGGGCTGATCCGAGACGATGGCATCCAGTAGTCAGACAGCCGCCTAC